>DATKHX010000416.1:0-7709 GCA_035510075.1 Allostellaceae bacterium | reverse complement strand
GGTGCCGCGTAGCATCTACGTCTTTTCTCGGCCGCCCGTGCCGTTAGCCAATGACAGCATTTTGCAGAAATTCTTCATTCGGAGAGTGCGAGCCGGAACTGCGGCAATGTGATGTCGTCGTTCAACTTCTCGAAGACGACCTCCACGCGCCGTCCGACCTTCGCCTCGGTATAAGGGGCTTCCAAGAGGTTGCCGGCGAGTAGCGCGCCGGGAGCGTCGTCGAGCTCGACGATGATGCTGGCATAGGGCACCGCGGCGGCGAAGCGCTTGTCGCCGGTGTGATACATGATGGTGTAGGCGTAGATCGTCCCGCGGCCGCGCACGGCTTCGAATTTCAGGTCCGTCGCGACGCATTGGGTACAAGTCGCATAGGGCGGATGCTGAAAATGTCCGCAGCTCTGGCAGCGCTGCAACTCGAGAACGCCGCGCTTGGCCGCATCCCAGAATGGCTTCGTCCACTCGTTCGGAACCGGGATCGGCCGGGTGACCTTGCTCCAATCGCTCATTGCGTTCGCCCCATGGCTGTTCGCCCCACCACCTTCCGGGTGCTCTCCCGCAGATCGCACATTTCCGAGAGAACCGAAAGCTCACCCGCGCGACAGCCGCACCTCCTGGTGTACGATTTCCCAGTCTCGCGGTGTAGGACCAAGAGCCCTGAATGGCTGCAACGCTTTGCCCAGCCCCAGGCGCTGACCCCTTGGCGCTGGCCGCGGTCGAGCCGCCCGCCTCCTTGGCCGAACGGAAAAGTGATGATAAGTAGGATCACATGCGGGTTCTCGATACGGTATTGCCGGAAGTTAAGATCGTCGTGCCACAGCGCGCCGGAGATACGAGGGGTTTCTTCTCGGAAACATGGAACGCGCGCGCGTTTGCCGCAGTCGGGATCGACGTCGCTTTCGTCCAGGACAATCATGTCCGCAGCCCGCTCGCGGCCACGTTGCGCGGCCTGCATTATCAGCTGCCTCCGGTGGCGCAGGGCAAGCTGGTGCGGGTGACGCGAGGGGCGATTTTCGATGTCGCAGTCGATATTCGATGCGGATCGCCGACTTTCGGACACCATGCCGACGCGGTGCTGAGTGCCGAAAATTGGTGCCAGATCTGGGTGCCGGCGGGTTTTGCGCATGGCTACTGCACCCTCGAGGACGACACCGAGGTGCAGTACAAGGTCACCGATTATTACAGCCCGTCGCACGAGCGCGGCATCGCCTGGGACGATCCCGAGCTGACGATCGCCTGGCCGGTCACCGCCGTGACAGCACTTCTCGCAGAGCGTGACCGCAAGTGGCCGCGGCTTGCCGCGCAGCCGGATCTGTTCGAGTACGGCAAATGAGCGTGGTCGTGACCGGCGGCGCCGGGTTCATCGGCTCCGCCCTGGCGCGTGCGCTTGTCGCCGGTGGCGAACGCGTGGTCAACGTCGACAAGCTGACCTATGCGGGCAATCTCGACAATCTCGCCGCGGTGCTCGCCGATCCCGATCACGTCTTCATACGCGCCAATATTTGCGACCGCGCGGCGATGGCTGCGGTCTTCGAGGAGCACCGCCCGCGCGCGGTGTACCATCTCGCCGCAGAAAGCCACGTCGATCGCACGATCGACACGCCCGCCACCTGCGTGGAAACCAATATCGTCGGCACCGCAACCTTGCTCGAAGCAGCACTGGGATATTGGCGCACGCTCGATGATGCGGGCCGAGCCGGATTTCGTTTCCTTCAGGTCTCGACCGACGAGGTCTACGGCGAGCTGGGCGCGACAGGGCGGTTCGACGACGAGAGCCGCTACCGCCCGAGCTCGCCCTACTCGGCGAGCAAGGCCGGCGCCGATCATCTCGCTCGTGCGTGGCACCGTACCTACGGGCTGCCGGTGCTGGTTTCCAACTGCTCAAACAACTACGGCCCCTATCAATTTCCCGAAAAGCTGATCCCGCTGACGGTGCTCAACGCACTGGCCGGCAAGCCGCTGCCGGTCTACGGCCAGGGTCTGAACATTCGTGATTGGCTGCACGTCGACGACCACGTCGCCGCCTTGCGGCGGATCGTTGCGAACGGTCGGGTGGGCGAGACCTACCTGATCGGCGCGCAAGCCGAAGCGCGCAACATCGATCTGGTCGGCACCATCTGCCGGCTGCTCGACGCGCGTCAGCCGGACGGCGCGCCGCACGCCCGGCTCGTAGCGTTCGTGACCGACCGGCCGGGGCATGACGCGCGCTACGCGATCGATCCCAGCAAGATCGAGCGCGAGCTCGGCTGGCGCCCAGGCTACGACCTCGAAAACGGGCTGGCGGCCACCGTCGACTGGTACATCGCAAATCAGGAATGGTGCCGGCGCACCAGTGCTGTCTATCGGCAGGAGCGTCTCGGCCGCGCGGCGGAGGCGGCATGACGCTTCTGGTCCTCGGCGCCGGCGGGCAGGTCGGGCGCGAGCTCGTCGAACGCGCCGGCGCGGCGGGGCGAGGCCTCGACCGAGGAGCGTGCGACATCTGCGATGCCACGAGCGTCTCGCGAGCCTTGTCGGCATCCGAGGTTTCCGCCGTGGTTAATTGTGCCGCCTACACCGCCGTCGACCGCGCCGAGAGCGAGCCCGAGCGCGCCTTCGCGATAAATGCCGCCGGCGCCGAAATCGTCGCCCGTGCCGCAGCGGCGCGGGGCTTGCCGATCATTCACCTGTCGACCGACTACGTCTACGCCGGCACGACCGCGGTGCCGCATCGCGAGGGAGAGCCGATCGCCCCGCTCAATGTCTACGGCGCCTCGAAGGCGGCGGGCGACGCGTCGGTAGCTGCGGCAAACCCGGCGCATCTGCTGCTGCGCGTTTCGTGGGTGTTCGGCGTCAATGGCATGAACTTCGTCAAGACCATGCTGCGGCTCGGGCGCGAGCGCGGCGAACTGCGCGTCGTCGCTGATCAGACCGGCGGTCCGACCGAGGCGCGTGATATCGCCGACGCCGTCATCGCGATGGCCGCCGCCTGCCGCCGACCCGGCTTTTCGGGATGGGGGGTCTATCACTTTGCCGGCGCGCCGGGCACGAGCTGGCACGGTTTTGCCCAGGCCATCTTCGAACGTGCGCGTGAGCCCCGGCCGCGGCTCGTCGCGATCCCCAGCCGCGACTATCCGACACCAGCGGCGCGACCGCTGAATTCGACGCTCGATTGCCGCCGGGTTCGCGAAACGTTTGGCATCGAGCAACCGGATTGGCGGGCATCGCTGTCGCGCGTCATGGCCGATCTCGAAGCGATAGCGGCGTGAAGGGGATTATCCTTGCCGGCGGCACCGGCAGTCGGCTCTGGCCGATCACCCAGGTCGTCAGCAAGCAGCTGCTGCCGGTGCACGACAAGCCGATGATCTATTACCCGCTCACGACTTTGATGCTGGCCGGGATTCGCGAGATCTTGGTCATCACCACCCCCCACGACGCGTCGCAGTTCCGCGCGCTGCTCGGGGACGGGAGCGCGTGGGGGATCGGGTTGAGCTATGCCGTGCAACCGAGCCCGGACGGGTTGGCGCAAGCTTTTCTAATCGGTCGCGAGTTCATTGGCGGGAAGCGGTCGGCACTGGTTCTCGGCGACAACATCTTCTACGGGCAGGGGTTCGTCGCCACTTTGCGGCGGGCGGCGGAGAGCGCGGCGGGGGCGGTCGTTTTCGGATATTGGGTCCGCGATCCCAGCCAGTATGGCGTGATCGACCTGGCCGCGGACGGCCGCGTGCGCGCCATCCTTGAAAAGCCTAGGGTGCCACCCTCCAATTATGCGGTCACCGGCCTCTATTTTTACGACGGCCAGGTAGCCGACATCGCCGCGTCGTTGAAGCCGTCGGCGCGTGGCGAGCTCGAAATCACCGATGTCAACAACGAGTACCTGCGCCGCGGAAGTCTCGATTTGGAAATGCTCGGCCGGGGCTTCGCCTGGCTCGATACCGGAACCCCGGAAAGCCTGTTGCAGGCGACCGAATTCGTCGCCACCATAGAGGCCCGCCAGGGGCTCAAGATCGCCTGCCCGGAGGAGGTCGCCTGGCGGCAGAGCTGGATCGATGATGCTCAGCTCGAAACGCTCGCCGCGAAATTCAAGGGCAATTCCTATGGGCGATATCTAATCGAATTACTGGAGACGAACCAATAGCTGCGTCGTATTCGGTTCCGGGCGCCGGCCGCAGCTGATACTATGACCAATCTTGGGATCGATCGGTTTGACGGCGGCGACCGGGGCTGGGCGATAGGCTGCCGGTGCCCGCCGCGCCTGGGTCCGCTGACACGATAGGATCGCGGGCGAATTCATCGCGGGCTTGCGGCACGCCGAACGGATCGCGACGATAGGCACCATGACCTTGCCCTCGGAAGCTCGCCCGCCGGCCGTCCTGCAGGTCATCCCGCGCCTCGTCTCGGGCGGAGCCGAGCGCGGCACGGTCGAGCTGACGGAGGCGCTGAGCGCGGCCGGCTGGCAAGCCTACGTCGCCTCCGCCGGCGGCCCGCTCGAGCACCTCGTCGGGCGCGGCGGCGGCACTCACCTGAGCTTGCCGCTGGCCTCGAAAAACCCGCTCGTCATGCGCCGCAATGCTGCTGCGCTGGCGCGGGTGATCCGTGATCTCGACATCGACATCGTCCACGCCCGCAGCCGCGCTCCGGCGTGGAGCGCGTGGGCCGCGGCGCGCGCCACCGGCCGGCATTTCGTCACGACTTTCCACAATGCCTATGGTGTCGGCTCGCGACTGAAGCAGCGCTACAACTCGGTCATGGCGCGCGGCGAGCGGGTCATCGCGATCTCCGGCTTTGTCGCGGAGCATGCCGCCCGGGTCTATGGCGTCGGGCCCGATCGGCTGCGCACGATCCCGCGCGGCGTCGATCTCGAAATCTTCGACCCGCGGCAGGTCTGCGGCGCGCGCATCGCGAGCCTCGCCCGGCAGTGGCGGGTGCCCGACGGCGCGCCGGTCGTGATGCTGCCGGGGCGGCTCACCCGGTGGAAGGGCGGGCTCGATCTCCTCGCCGCGGTCGCCGCCCTCGGCCGCCGCGACATCTTCTGCCTGCTGGTCGGGGCGCAGCAGCGGCCGGGCTTTCGCCGCGAGCTCGAAGCGGCGATCGCGCGCCACGGGCTCGACGCGCTGTCTCGCATCGTCGAGGACTGCCCCGACATGCCGGCGGCCTACATGCTGGCCGATGTCGTGGTCTCGGCGTCGACCGATCCCGAAGGCTTCGGCCGCGTCGTCGTCGAGGCGCAGGCGATGGGGCAGCCGGTCGTCGCCACCGATCACGGCGGCGCGCGCGAGACCATCGTGCCGGGTGTCACCGGCTGGCTGGTGCGGCCGCGCGACCCCGCCGCGCTGTCGGCGGCAATCGAGGCGGCTCTGTCGCTGTCGCCGGCCGACCGGTTGCTGTTGGCGCAACGCGCGGTCGCCCATGTTTGCGCGCATTTCACCCGTGCTCAGATGTGCGCCAAGACCATCGCGGTCTATGAAGACCTGCTGTTTCCCTACATTGTAGAAACCCCGGCGGAGCCCGAAACGCTGCGGGCGTGAAAAAAATAGCGGATGGGGATGACAACCGACGAGGGCATCTTCGACTACATCGTGACCGGCGCCGGCTCGGCGGGCTGCGTCGCCGCCGCCCGGCTGAGCGAGTCCGGCCGTCATCGCGTGTTGCTGCTCGGTCGCGGTCGGCGGACCGCCGATCTCGTATTGCACCGCTTTGCCCGCCAGACCGCCGACGGCCAAAAATCTGCCGCGATCTCTGGAGCCGAAGATCGCTAGCTCCGCACCGCGCCCGAGCGGCTCGCGGGGCGCACGCGATCCGGACGTCCGGCATGTCCTTAACCGCCGACAAATCCACCTCGGTGATGATTCGTCGCGTGCGGCGAACCCAGGATCGCGCCGGGCAGCCTGGCGTCGTCGACATAGCGGCGCCGCCGCTCAGAAACCGGAAGTCCTCGCGCCGGTGCGCCGGCTGCCCGACATGAGCCGGCATCGGCGTCGGCCGTCAGAAGGTCTCGACCCACGGCCGCAATTCAACTTCGAGCGACCAGGCGCTGCGCGGCTGGCGCAGGATCTCGACATAGGTCTGCGCTATCGCATCCGGGTCGAGCGTGCTGTCCGGCTTGTCCGTGGGATCGGGGCGCCGCGCGCTGCGTACGCCGCCATCAATGATGAAATGGGCGACGTGGATGCCCTTTGGCCCGAGCTCCCGCGCTGTGCTCTGCGCCAGGCCGCGCAATGCGAACTTGCCCATCGCGAAGGCGGCCGAGTGCGGGTAGCCCTTGACGCTGGCGCTGGCTCCGGTGAGCAGGATCGCGCCGCGACCCTTCGGGATCATGCGCCGCGCCGCCTCGCGCACCGTCAGGAAGCCGCCGAAGGCGGAAATCTCGATGGCCTTGCGCACCGCCTCCGGGGCGAGATCGGCGATCGGGCCGTGGGCCCGGGCGCTTGCGTTGAAGAGGACCACGTCCGGTTCGCCGAGCCGCTCGTCGGCGGCCGCGAACAGCCGCGCCACCGCTTCCGGCTCGGAGGCGTCGACGGCAAAAGTATGGGCGCCGGTCTCGTCGGCGAGCGGCGCCAGTTTTTCGACATCGCGGGCGGCCAGCCCGACCTTCAGCCCGGCGCTCGCGACGGCACGGGCGAAGGCGGCGCTGATCCCCGAGCCGGCGCCGACGACAAGGGCGGTACGATAGGGAATGCCGGTCATGGACCATCTCCTGGATCGCAGCTGGCGCAGGGCCAGACGACTCTGGTAAAAAAGCACATAAACACCCACATAAGAGTATATGCACGTATTTCAAGACGCGGGGATGCGGGCGATGGACTCCTTAGTGCCCGCGGTCGGGCAGGAGACGGCGATTCTCCCGCTGCTGAACGGGTTGCGCTATATCGATGCGCCGCAGGCCAGGCTCGGCGACGCATAGGGCCTCGGCGACGCACAGGGGCTCGGCGGCCAATGCCTGATCTCAGCGAGCCTCGACCCGGCCGTGGGCATGCCGGTGGCGCGGAAGCACAGCCTCGAACGGCGCGGTGGCCTTGCGTACGGGGGATGGCTCGATCGGTTGCGGCCCTTGGCGCCAGTGGGGTCTTCGAGGCTCCTCCGCGGGTCCAACTCGCAATCGGGCTCTCCAGCGCCCGGGAGCATCGACCTCGGCCCGACGGGCCGCGCCATCCGATCCCGGCAAGCCGCCTGGCAGTTTATCCACGGCGCGGCGGTTTCATCCACAGCGGGCGGGCCTGCGGCCGGTGGGTAACTCGCATATCGGCAGCCTCCGTGCAGCGCGTCCCGGCACGAAATTTCCGGTGCAGTCATTCGGCCGGAACGCTGGCTCATGCGCCACGACGAGGCCATCCATAAGGAGCATCAACGATGCCGGATTACCACACCTTTGAGGCGGGCGACGTCGTGCTGCAATCGGGGCTGACCTATCGCAACGCCCGCCTCGCCTACAAAACCCACGGCACGCTCGACCCCGCGAGATCGAATGCCGTTGTCTATCCGACATCTTATGGCGCGCAGCATTACGACCTCGAATGGGCGGTCGCACCGGGCAAGGCGCTCGACCCGACGAAATACTTCGTCGTAATCATGAACAAGTTCGGCAACGGCCTGTCGTCGTCGCCAAGCAATACGCCACCGCCTTTCGATCGCGCCCGCTGGCCGCATTTCACGATGACCGACAATGTCCGGGTGCAAGAGCGGCTGTTGCGCGAGGTGCTCGGCATCGAGCGGGTCAAGCTCGTCTACGGGTTTTC
>DATKHX010000415.1:0-2905 GCA_035510075.1 Allostellaceae bacterium | reverse complement strand
ATAGTCGCAATGGCAGTCGCCGGCCCACTCCTTTTGCCGCCGCTCGATCGCCTGCTGCACATTGTCGCCGTCGCCGACGAGCGCGAAGTCGATGATCGTCGTCGTGCCGCCATGCAACGCCGCCTGGCTGACCCGCGCCGGCCCATCGGTCATCTGGTGCTGGGTGGTGCCGGGCACGACGATTGGCCAGCGGCAATGGACATGCGGGTCGATCCCGCCGGGAATGACGATCTGCTCCGAAGCATCCACCGTCCGCGAGGCGCCGATCGCGACCAGGCTGCCCGGCGCGCCGATCGCGGCGATCTTGCCTGACGCCACGCCGATATCCGCCGGCTCCGCCCCCGACGGCAGGACCGCGAGGCCGTTGGCGATGACGATGTCGAGCATATGCTTGTCCCGGTGTTAGCTTCGGCCAAGCACTTTGGCTTCTTTGTCTCACCGGCGAAGGCCGGTGCCCACGACCGAAATGGGTCCCGGCCTACGCCGGGAAGGCAAATGCTATGGTTGGACTAATAGGGTTGGTCCGCAAGAGCACGCGTCAGGCGACGCGGTAACGGTCGATCGTAGCCTTGGCGAATTTGAGGCCGAGGCCGGGAGCGGTCGGCATCAGCAATTCGCCGTTCTGCTGCTGCGGCACCTCTTCGAACAGCGGCATCAGCCACGGCATGTATTCGACGGTCAACCCGTTCGGGATCGCCCCGATCAGATGAACATGCACTTCCGGGATCAAATGGCTGACGACCGGCAGGTTGAAGGCCTCGGCCATCCCGGCGACCTTCATCCATTGTGTGATCCCGCCGACCCGAACCAGGTCGATCATCACGACGTCGACCGAGCGCGCCTCGACCATGTGGCGGAACGGCGCGATGCCCCAGAGATATTCGCCGCCGCAGACCGGGGTAGACAAAGCCGCGGCGATGCGGGCGAGGCCGGCGTAGTCGTCGGCTGTCGTCGTGTCCTCGAGCCAGAACAGCCCGACCCCCGCGTCCTCGACGCGGCGGCCGATGTCGATCGCCTGCTCCGGGCGCCAGCGCTGGTTGATGTCGCACATCAGCTTGATGTCGGGGCCGATCGCCTCGCGCACCCGGCGCATGCGCTCGACTTCCTTTTGCGGCGTCGTCTCGCCGGGCAACGCCATCTGCGTCTTCATCTCGCGCCAGCCGCGGTCCTTGAGGGTCGCCGCCGCCTGGACCACCCGATCGAGGCTGAGGCCGCGCATCAAGGCGCCGCTGGCATAGGTCGGGACCCGGTCGCGCGCCCCGCCGAGCAGTTTCCACAACGGCAGGCCCATCGCCTTGCCGCGCAGATCCCACAGCGCCGTGTCGATCGCCGACAGGGCGAGGTTGAAGATGCCGCCCGGCCCGGCGGAGCCCGCCGCCGCCCGCAATTTCGCGGTGACCGCTTCGACCCGCACCGGGTCCTCGCCGACCGCGAGCGCCCCCAGCTCCTCGACCGCGCGCTTCAGGCTGCCGGTCAAGGCGCCGCCGAAATAGGTCGCGCCGACGCCGACCGCACCGTCGTCGGTTTCGACCTCGAGTGTGACGATCGGGCGGGTGCCGCTCGGATTTTCTGCAGCACCAGCGAGCGGCTCGTCAGCCGGGAGAGCGACGATGTCGGAACGGATGCCGGTTATTTTCATCAGAACACCCTCAGGGTTCAAAGGAGCCAGATTTGCATCCCTCGCCGTTGAAAGGAAGCCCGCTGAGCAGCCGGCCGGTAGGAACTTTCCGGGCCGCTTCGGCCGTTATCCGCACCATCAACCGCCTGGAGGTGAAGATGGGAGTTATTCGCGGGCTGTTCGGGGCGATCGTAATGGCCGGCCTGTCGTTTTCCGCGTTCGCCCAGGCGCCGCCGGGGGGCACCTATCAACAGAGCTGCGGCAATATCCAGATGCAAGGGACCACCCTGACGGCGGTCTGCCGCACGACCGACGGTCGCGGGGTGCAAACCGCGCTCGACGTCGGGCAATGCGTCGGCGACATCGGCAACAACAACGGCCAGCTGCAATGTAATGGCGGGCAGCCCCCGGCATATTCGGGGCCCGGATACCCGCCTTCTTACGGCACGGCACCCAGGCCCGGATATTCATCGCCAGGGCCGGGGTATTCGCCGCCCGGATATGGGCCCCCCTCCCGCTACTAGCGCGACTGGCGAGATTGCCTCAGTTGCGGTAGCTCGGGTCGAGCTTCTCGCACAGCCGCAGCAAAGCCGGCCATTCGCGCTGACCCTGCAGGCGCGGCATGTTGCCGGCAAACTGCGCGGCTTGGCGCTCGCAGGTGTCAGGTGACGGGACCACCATTGTGGCGCCGGCGGCGACCGCGGCCTGGATCTTCAACTGTGCGGCGGCCGAGCGCTCGAAATGGTAGGTCAGCGAAAAGGCCTCGGCGACGTTGCGGCCGGTGGCCAACAAACCGTGGTTGCGCAACACCAGCACGGGGTGCTGCGCAATATCGTGCTGCAGCCGCTCGCGCTCGTCCATGTCGAGCGAAACGCCTTCATAATCGTGGTAGCCGAGCCGGTTGTAGAACCGCATCGCCCATTGGCTGAGCGGCAGCAGCCCTTCTTCCAGCGCGCCGACCGCGATGTCGGCCTCGGTATGGGTGTGGACGACGCATTCGACATCGGGCCGACCCATGTAGATGGCGCCGTGGATCACGACGCCGGCGTTGATCGGCTCATATTCGGACGGCTCGATCAGCCGGCCATCCGAGATGTCGACCTTGAGCAGGTTCGAGGCGGTGATCTCGTTGAACATCAGCCCCGACGGGTTGATCAGCATCTGGTCGGTGGTGCCGGGCACCCGCGCCGAATTGTGCGTCAGCACCAGATCATCCCAGCCAAAATGCGCAATCAGCCGGTAGCAGGCGGCGAGATCGACCCGCACCGCCCATTCCTCGGCGCTGAT
>DATKHX010000414.1:0-4242 GCA_035510075.1 Allostellaceae bacterium | reverse complement strand
GTCCCGTCGTTCGACGGCAGGCTCGCTGCGGTCTCGAAGATCGTTGGTGCAAGCAAGGACCACGACCGCGTCGCGGCTGCGGTGACGGCAGGGCAGACGGCATTGGCCGGCCGCGCCACCGTTTTGCGCTCGCAGGCCTATTATTGCGATGTGACCCCGCCCGGCATCGACAAGGGCCGGCTCGTCGACCTGTTGGCCGAGCGCCTGAGTGTGCCACGTGAGGAGATCGCCGTCCTCGGCGACATGGGCAACGATGTCGAAATGTTCCGCCGCGCCGGCTTTGCCATCGCGATGGGCAACGCCACGCCCGAGGTCAAGGCCCTCGCGCAAGCGGTCACCTCGTCCAATGACGAGGACGGTTTCGCCGCGGCGATCGATCGCTACATCCTCGGCTGACGGAAGCCGCCCGGTCGGGCGGCCTCCGCGCGAGCTGAGGATTTATTGCCCATTATTGGTCGAGTAACCCTGCGGCGCCATCGACGAGCCAACCGACGGTTCGCTGTCCGACTGATTAAAGCTGTCGATGCATTGGGCATGGAGCTGCGCATCGGTGATCGGCCCGCACTCCTTGCGCATCCGCTGCGCGCGAAAGCGGGGGTTTGTCTGCACGAGGCGGCTGTAGTGCTCGCTCTCGATGACGTTCCGCCGCGGCGACCATGCGCCGGACCGTTCGACGCCGCTACTCTGCGGCCCATTCGTAATCGTCTGCTCCCCTGGCGCATATTGCGCGTGAGCGGCGGGGATGGCCCCAGCTGCGGTCAAGCAGGCCGCCGCGAAGGCCAAGGTCGTCATACTTTTGAGCATCATGACAGTCGTCTCCGTGCGTGTTGGTCATCGCTGCCAACGAGACGGACGGCGGAATTGTTCCGGGCGAACATCCTTAACTCTCGAGTTGCGGTTGTCTTGGCGGCTCTAGGCTTCCGGGTCGTCGAGACCGCGCCGGCGGCAGGCGGCGATCACCGTGTTGCGCAACAGGCACGCGATCGTCATCGGCCCGACCCCGCCCGGCACCGGCGTGATCGCGCCGGCAACGTCGCGCACCGTGGCGAAATCGACATCGCCGGCGAGCCGGTTGCGGCCATCCGGCCCCCGCACCAGGCCGATGCCGGCATCGATAACGATGGCTCCGGGCTTGATCCAGTCGCCGCCGACGGTCAGCGGCCGACCGATTGCGGCTATCAGAATGTCGGCGCGGCGCGCGATCGCCGCCGCATTGCGGGTTTTCGAATGCACGACCGTGACGGTGCAGTCGGCCGCCAGCAGCAACGCCGCCATCGGCCTGCCGAGGATGTTCGATCGGCCGAGCACGACCGCTTCGGCGCCGGTCAGGTCCGGGCATGCCAAACGAGCCAGTATCAGGCAGCCTTGCGGCGTGCACGGGACGAGGCCCTGAAATCCAGTCCACAATCGCCCGACATTGACCGGATTAAACCCGTCGACATCTTTCTGCGGGTCGATCGCCGATATCACGCGATGCACGTCGATTTGCGGCGGCAACGGCAACTGCACGAGAATGCCGTCGACCCGCTCATCGGCGTGGAGCCGGCCGATTTCCGCGATCAGCAACGCTTCGCTGATGTCGCCGGGTAGACGCCGCTCGAACGAGGCGAGACCGGCGGCGGCGCAGGCGACCCCCTTGGCGCGGACATAGGTAAGGCTCGCCGCATCGTCGCCAACCAGGATCGTCGCGAGACCGGGGACAAAATTGTGTCTTTCGCGCAGCTGGGCAGTCGCATCGGCTACCCGTCGACGCAGCTGGTCGGCGATCGCCTTGCCGTCGATGATACGCGCCTGTGCCACACCCCCTCTCCTTCCCGCCCCGTCTATATCGGGAAATTTATACCGGGTCAGATTGCGCTATGCTGACAATATCCCGCGGCGAACATCTCGGCATTTGTGGTGAAGGGGTGACGGATGACGATGCGACAACAACTGCGGCGGCTGCTCGGGCGTACCGGCTACACGATGGTGCCGGGAGCCTATGACACCTTGACCGCGCGGCTTGTCGAGCAGGCCGGGTTTGACGCGGTCTATCTGACCGGCGGCGGCTATTCGCGGGCCAACGGCTATCCCGATCTCGGCCTGCTGACCCTGTCCGAAAACGTGCGCTTCATCGGGCTGACGGTCGAGGCGGTCGGGATCCCGGTCATCGCCGATGCCGATACCGGCTACGGGAACGCGATCAACGTGATCCGTACGGTGCGCGAATATGAAAAATCCGGGGTCGCCGCGTTTCACATCGAGGATCAGGTGGCGCCGAAAAAATGCGGTCATTACGAGGGCAAGGAGGTCATTTCGTGCGGCGAGATGGTCGGCAAGATCAAGGCGGCGGTCGACACGCGGCAGGATCGCGATTTGACCATTATCGCCCGCTCGGATGCGCGCGCGATCGAGGGCCTCGACGCCGCGATCGACCGGGTCAACGCATACATCGAGGCGGGTGCCGATGTCGGCTTTGTCGAGGCGCCGCAAAATGTCGAGGAATTGCGGATCGTCGCCCGACGCCTCGCCGGGCCGGCATTGGTCAACGTGTTCGAGGGTGGCAAAACGCCGATGGTGTCGGCTGCTGAACTTGAAGAAATGGGCTTTCGCCTCGGCATCTACCCCTCGCAAACCCATCGCGCCGCCATCCGCGCGGCGCAAAAGGTGCTGGCGGCATTGAAAGAGGATGGCGACACGGCGCGGGTCGAAGCCGATCTCGCCACCTTCCAGGAGCGCGAAGACGCCGTCGGCACCACTCGCTGGCGCGCGCTCGAAGAAAAATACATGCGCATCGGTTAACGGTCCGCGAGCGCACAGCTCGGGCGTGAATATGCTAGGGTGCGGTATCTGCGCTCCAGGAGTGACGAAAGCGCATGGAGAGTGGCACAGCCGAAGCTGCGATAACGATTTCACCCCCGGCTGCGCGATCGTCCGGGCGCGGGGCGTCGCTGTCGATCCGGCTGAGTGCGGCTATCGTCGCCGCCACGACGGACGAGCCGCGGGTGCTGACCGTGCGGATCGGGCGTGGGCCGATCGAAGCGCTGCCCTCCGGCCCGCTCGAAATCGAGCACCGCACTCTGGAAGTCGGCTTGCGGGCGTGGGTCGAGCGGCAAACCAGCCAGAGGCTGGGTTATGTCGAGCAGCTTTATACCTTCGGCGACCGTGACCGGATTGAAACCGGCGATTCGCGGCCGAGCCGGGCATTGACCGTCGCCTACCTGGCGCTGGTGCGCGAGGCCCGGCCGGGAGGTGCGGTGGAAGCGGTCTGGCAGAGCTGGTACCGCCATTTCCCGTGGGAGGATTGGCGCGAGGGCAAGCCGGCGGCTCTGGCGCCGCTCGAAGCGCGCCTTGCCGGCTGGGCGGATGCCGCGGCAAGCGATGCCGAGAGGCGGCTGCGCATCGAACGGCTCGGCCTCGCTTTTGCCGCCGCGTGGAACGAAGAGCTGGTGCTGGAGCGCTACGAGCTTTTATACGAGGCCGGGCTGATCGAGGAAGCCCGCCGCGGCCCCCTGCGGCCGTCTTCATCCGACGACGCGCCCGTCTCGGGTGTGCCGATGGCGGCCGATCACCGCCGCATCCTCGCCACCGCGATCGGCCGGCTGCGCGGCAAGATCAAATACCGCCCGGTGGTGTTCGAGCTGATGCCGCCCTCGTTCACCCTCTTGCAACTGCAGCGCACGGTCGAGGCTCTCTCCGGCGTGCGCTTGCACAAGCAGAATTTCCGCCGGCTCGTCGAGCAGCAGGGCCTCGTCGAGGAAACCGGCGGTATTTCGGCCGAGACCGGCGGCCGCCCCGCCCGCCTCGTCCGCTTCCGCCGCGAAGTCCTGCTCGAACGCCCCGCCCCCGGCCTCCGCCTGCGCGCCGCCCGCCGCGCCGCCGGCGCATAAAGTGAATCTCCACCGCGGATTTCAGCGATTCGGGATCGGCTTGGTGTTGCTGTGGCTCGCCATTTGGACGTGCGCCTACGTAATTCGGCCGCAGTCCTCGGAAAACGCGCCATCTCTCCCCCCGGCGCTCTCGTTGACGACGGAAAGCATTCTGATAGTCGCCGCCATTCTCGCCGCGCCGTGGATCGTTTCAGGTTTCCGGCGAAATTAGGACGATTATCTGGCTATGACACCAGTTGCGGAAAGCCCAAGCTGCTGTCGCTGTCAACATTTCGCTAGTCGGTTCTCAATGGTGGTCACTCTGCAAGGCGTCGCGGTTACGATTGCCCTAGCGCTTCTCGGCGTCGGAGTGGGCGTTATGAGCATGACGCCG
>DATKHX010000413.1:0-11815 GCA_035510075.1 Allostellaceae bacterium | reverse complement strand
CCGACATCGTTGCGCAACGACAGCAGATGCTCGAACAGCTCGCGCGCCTCGCGCACGCGGCCCTGCAAGATGTAGTTGTCGGCGAGCCAAAAGCTGCAGGCGAGAAAGGCTCCTTCTCCGGGCGGCAGGCCGTCGACCCCTTCGCCGCTGTCGTAGCGGAACACCAGCCCGTCGAGCAGCAGGCGCTTTTCGATCGCCTTGACCGTGCCTGTCATGCGCGGGTCGCTCGGCGGCAGAAAACCGACCAGCGGCACCAGCAGCAACGCGGCGTCGAGCGACTTTGAACCGTAGGCCTGGACAAAGCTGCCGAGCTCGGGGTCGAAGGCGTTGGCGCAGACATCGGCATGGATCTTGTCGCGGATCTCGCGCCAAGGTGTAACGTCCTCGCCCCCGTCGAGCCGCTCCGAGATCTTGATCGCCCGGTCGAAGGCGACCCAGGCCATGACCTTGGAATGCGTGAAGTGCTGCGGCGGCCCGCGGACCTCCCAGATGCCTTCGTCGGGGTCACGCCAGATCGTCGTCAAGTGATCGAGAACGGCCCGCACGATCGGCGTCGCCCGCTCGGCCGGTGGCAGACCGTTCAGATAGGTGTGGTAGAAGGCGTCGATGATCTCGCCATAGATGTCGAGCTGCGTCTGGTTCGAGGCGGCGTTGCCGATCCGCACCGGGCACGAGCTTTCAAAGCCCGGCAGCCATGGCACCTCCCATTCGGTCAGCCGCCGTTCGCCGGCGATCGCGTACATGATCTGGATCTGATCGGGGCTGCCGGCGACAGCGCGGAACAGCCAGTCGCGCCAGGACCGCGCCTCGCCGGAGCAGCCGGCATGCATCAGCGCCAGCAACGTGAAGGTCGCGTCGCGCAGCCAGCAATAGCGGTAATCCCAGTTGCGCGCACCGCCGAGGCGCTCGGGCAGCGAGGTCGTGGGAGCGGCGACGATGCCGCCAGTCGGCGCATAGGTCAGGCCTTTCAAGACCGCCAACGATCCTTTGACGGTATCGCTCCATGGCCCCGCCGAAACGCACTGCGTGCCCCATTGCCGCCAGAAGGCGAGCGCATTGTGCAGCGCGCGCTCGGGGTCGATCGGCCGCGGCGGCGGCTGGTGCGACGGGCCGTAGGTCAGCACGAAGGGGATCGTGTCGCCGCCCGCGACCTCGAACTCGCCGACCGTCTTCAAATCCTCGCCGACCAGCTGCACTGGCGTGCGCAGCACCACCCGATCGGGCCCCGCGATCGCGGAAATTCCGCCTTCGGACAGCCGCTCGACCCACGGCACCAGATAGCCGTAGTCGAAGCGCAGGATGATCTCGACCTGCATCTTGACCCGGCCGCGCAGCCCGCGCACCAGCCGCACCAGGTCGAGCGAGCCGTGCCGCGGCCGGAAAAAATCGATCAGCTCGACCGCACCTTCCGCGGTTTCGAAAGTCGTCGTCAGCACCAGCGAGGTGTCGACGTAGCGCCGCTCGACATGAGGATCGGGGTCGCAGGGGGCGATCAGCCAGCGGCCGTGCTCGGGCTTGCCCAGCAGTGCCGCAAAGCAGGCCGGCGAGTCGAACCGCGGCAGGCACAGCCAATCGATCGAGCCGTTGCGGCCGACCAGCGCCGCCGTCCCGCAATCGCCGATCAGCGCGTAATCCTCGATCCGCAACTCCGCCATTCACAATCCCCTACGTGGCACCCTCGCCCCCTAACGCTCGTGCCGAGACAACAGTGCAACTCCTTTGGCCGTCCTTCGCCACAAAATTTTTTGGTAAAGCCGTACGCTTCCGCGCGTGTCCGAGTTCAACGATCGGCGTTCGAGATCCCTTCGGGCCAGAGCTCGCCTTTCTGCGGTCCGCGATAGCCGTTCGGCGAGGTTCATTCGGCGGTGGCGGCGAACGGCGCGATATCATCGGGACCCTGAAGAGGCGTAGGCTCGGCTGAAACGCAAGCGATGCGGAGGGAACGATGCGCGGTGTGGTCTTTACGGGCGATCGGGAAGTCGAGCTGATGGAATTCCCGGACCCGACGCCGGGGCCGGACGAGGTCGTCGTCGAAATGAAAGCGTCGGGCATGTGCGGCAGCGACCTGCATCAGTACCGGCGGCCGAAATCGGGCGGCGCCTCGATCGGCGGATTGCCGGTCAATCCCAACCCGGTCATCGGCGGGCACGAGCCTTGTGGCGTTGTCGCCGCGGTCGGCGCCGGGGTGTCGGAGAAGCAGGCGAGGGTCGGCCAGCGCGCCATGGTGCACCACTACAAAGGCTGCACCGTCTGCAATCATTGCCGCTCGGGCTGGTCGCAGCTGTGCCAGGAGGAGCCGGTGCTGGTCTACGGCAACAACGCCAATGGCGGGCACGCCCGCTGGCTGAAGGTGCCGGCCTTTACGATCGTGCCGCTGGCCGACGAATTGTCGTTCGCGGCGGGGGCGGCGATCGCCTGCGGCACCGGCACCGCCTATGGCGCGTTGCGCCGGCTCAATCTTTCCGGCAACGACACGATCGCGTTGTTCGGCCAGGGTCCGGTCGGGTTGTCGGCGACCCAGCTCGCCGCCGCCATGGGGGCGCGGGTCATAGCACTCGACGTCAGCCCCGAGCGGCTCGAGCGCGCCAAGGAATTCGGCGCCTGGGAGACCGTCAACCCGCGCTCGAACGACCCGGTCGGCGCGATCAAGGATCTGACCCATGGCGGCGCCGATTTCACGCTCGATACCTCGAGCCAGCCCGAGGGCCGCATCGCCGCGGTGCGCAGCGCCAAAGTATGGGGTACCGTCGCCTTTGTCGGCGAGCGCAACGACGTGACGATCGATGTCAGCCCCGACATGCTGCGCAAGCAGTTGACGATCGTCGCGTCGTGGACCTTCTCGTGGCAGGGCCAGGCCGAATGCGCCAAGTTCTGCGTCGAGCGCAAGGTCGATGTCGACCGCCTCTTTACCCACCAATGGAAGCTCGACCAGGCCGAAGAAGCTTATCGCCTGTTCGACACCCAGACCACCGGCAAGGGCGTGTTCCTGATGTGAACGCGATGGGGCATGCCCCACCTTAAGGCTGACGCAGTCGACCCTCCCCCGGGGGAGGGTCGGGGTAGCTAGGGGGCTACTTCAGGTGCTCCTGGAGCCGCGGCATCAGCTCGACGAAGTTGCACGGGCGAAAGCGGTTGTCGAGCTGGTGGGCGAGGATGCCCTCCCAGGCGTCGCGGCAGGCGCTGGGCGAGCCCGGCAGCGCGAACAGATAGGTTCCGCCGGCGACCCCGGCTGTCGCCCGGCTCTGGATCGTCGAGGTGCCGATCTTGTCGTAGCTGAGCCAGCGGAACACCTCGCCAAAGCCGGCGACTTCTTTTTCGTAAACGCTGTGAAACGCCTCGGGCGTCACGTCGCGCCCGGTGACGCCGGTGCCGCCGGTCGAGATCACGACATCGACTTCGGGGTCGGCGATCCACACCCTGAGCTGGGCGACGATCGCGTCCTGCTCGTCGCGCACGATCCGCCGGGCGACGACATGGTGCCCGGCGCTGGTCGCGAGCTCGGCGAGAGTGTTGCCGGAGCGGTCCTGCGCCGCATCGCGGCTGTCCGATACCGTCAGGATCGCGATGTTGACGGGCAGAAACGGGCGGGTTTGATCGAGCCGGCCGGGCATCGGCGACGCTCCCCTTCAGGACGCAGGCAAGATAGCCCTCCCGGCCGTCAGCGGCTAGCAGGGCGGCGGCTCCGAGCGCAGCAGCTCGTCGAGCCGGGCGCGCAATGCCAAGAGGTCGCGCCACGCCTCGCGCTTGCGCTCGGGCGCGCGCAGCAGAAACGACGGGTGGAACATCGGCAATGTCGGAACCGGGCAGTCGAGTCCGGGGATCGCGAGGTCGAACCAGCGCCCGCGCAGCCGGGTGATGCCGGGGCCCGGCGGCAGCAATGCCCGCGCCGCGGTGCCGCCGGCCAACACCAGCACTTTTGGCTGAACCAGTGCGATGTGGCACAGCACGAACGGCAGGCAGGCGGCGATCTCGTCAGAGGTCGGCGTGCGGTTGCCGGGCGGTCGCCAATAAATGGCATTGGTGATCAACACGCCGGTGCGGTCGAGCCCGATCGCCGCCAGCATGCGGTCGAGCAATTGGCCGGCACGGCCGACAAACGGCCGTCCGATGCGGTCCTCGTCGGCGCCCGGCGCCTCGCCGATGATCATCAGCGGTGCGGCGGGATTGCCGTCGGCGACCACGGTGTTGGTCGCGGTCTGTTTCAGCGCGCAGCCTTCGAAAGCGGCGATCGCCGCTTCGAGCGCCACGATACTGTCGGCGCGCGCCGCCGATAGCCGAGCCGATTGCGCCGCCTCTCCCGGAGACTCCGCAAAGGCCGCCGGCAGCGAGGTTGCGACCGGGCGGGGGGCGGTGGGCCGTCTCGGAGGTCGCGCTGCAGGCTGGGGCGCGGCCGGCGCGTTTGTCGCAGCGACAGCAGCGGCGCCGATCGCGAAGCGATCGACCGGCTCGTACCCGATCGCCTCGTCCGCTCCCATCTCGATATACCAGCGCAACAGGACAAGCGCATCCCCGTGCGCTTGCGCTGCTTGCCCGTCATGTTCGTCCGGCATACCCACCTTCACCTGACCGCGACCAGCGCCGGGCTACGCCACCCGCCCCAAAAGCGCGTTTTGCCGCACGTCGCGCGCTGCCTGATCAGTGCCGTCGCGCCGGCCACGCAACGGCATCCCGACCGCCAAGTGGACCGGCTCGAGATTGCTTTGCTGGGCTGGCAACGGCAATGCCAATGTGCCAATGCCAGGCCGATACAAATACCGCAGGACCCCTCCCCTCCCAACCGATCGACTGACCTGCGGCAACGCGCGCGGTTAGGCCGCGGTCGTGAACAGCCGCGTCACCGCACCGCTGAAGGTTGCGCTCACCATCAGCAGAGCCGCACCGACCGCGATAAAGCCGACCAGAACCAGGACCCACGACGACATGAAGACCAGGGACAGGATGCCGAGCACGATCGCGGCTATGCCCACCATGACCTCCATTCCGCCGGCTGCCGCCGAACCCTGATGGGAGACGATCTGCACCTGGCCCGCGGCGGTATTCACGAGAGGCGCAGACTTGGGCCGCATCTGCATGGCGCCGCCCAGCAACAGCGCACCGCCGAAGACGATCAACGCGGCCGGAACGAGGTGCACGGCATTGATCCCGACGAGCGCCAAAACGCCCAATACGATCCCGGTGATGCCGGTCAGGCAGTCGACCGTCGCCTCGCCGCCGACCTCCACCTGCGCGCCCGCCGCCGAGCCGGCCGGCAACATCCTGGAATTCTCGGCGGCGCTATTGAACGCCTGGACCATCAGGCCGACACCGATCACGATCGTGATGATTGCCGCGAGGGTGGGCGCCGAGATGCCGGCGAGCGCGATGACGGCAAGAACGATCGCCGCGATACCGGCCGCACCCTCGGATAGGAGCCCCAGCGGTTCCGCTTCGGTTGCGAGGCCTCTTCCTTCAACATAAGTCGCCATACGACACCTCCGTCATTTGCAGGCCCGTGCCGGCCCCCGACCTCATGCACGGCGCCAATGATCGGGTAACACAAAGATGTCACCAGAGGTTCCAACCGGAGCGTGCCGATAGAGGTATCTACACCCTCTTTCATAGCAGAGACCGTTTTAAACTTGCGCGATATAATCGCTGAGCACAACCCAGGATATTACAATAATCGAAAGCATTAACATGGCGTGGGTCACGCCACCGGTCCGCCGTAACGTTCTTTTTTGAACAAACCCCGCTGCATTGAAAGATAAGCTTCCTTGGTCATTGCCGGCTCGAATTTCCCGAGGATCTCGCGGGCCGGTGCTGCATCGCCGTACAGCAGGTCGATCGCGGTCATCGCCAACAGCTTGGCCGGAGTCACATAGCCGTGCTGCGGCTCGTTGATACGCCAATCGGCGGCGTGGGCGTGGCCCTCGGCGGCGACGACGTAGGGATGGATCACCGGCATCAGGTGGGCGAGGTCGCCCATATCGGTCGATCCGGTGCGGTGACCGCTGCCCAGAAAGCTGTCCGGTCCGAAGATCGCCTCGACATTGTCGCCAAAGACCCGACCCAGCCGCTTGTCGTTCCGCTGCGGCAGATAGCCCGGGATCGTCTGGATCTCGACCTCGGCGCCCAGCGCCATGGCACCGGCGCGCAGACAGCGGTCGACCTTGCGGTTCGCGTCGAGGATTGCTTCGAGCGAGCCGCCGCGGACGAACGTCTCCATCGTTACCTCTGCCGGCACGACACTGACCGCGTCACCGCCCTTGGTGATGATCGGATGGATGCGGATCGTGTCCTTTTCCCAAAACGTCTCGCGCTGGGCGGCGATCGCGTTCATCGCGATCATCGCCGCGTTGAGCGCGTTGACCCCGAGCTGCGGCGCTCCGCCGGCATGCGCCGCGCGGCCGACAAAGCGGATCTGCTTGACGAGCGCACCGTTCGAGGATTCGGCGATTGCCGAGCGCGCCTTGCCGGCGCTGGCGGACCCGGTGTGGATCATCATTGCCATGTCGACATCGTCGAAATGGCCCTTGGCGACGAGCTCCTGCTTGCCGAGCATGAATTCGATCTCACCGCGGGCGACGCGGCCGAGCCGCTCCTCGACGTCGATGAATTCTTCGGCCGGCACTGCAAAAAACACAATCTCGCCGGCGAGGTGCTCGGCGATGTTGCCGCCGGTGAGTCCGATCGCGGCACCCAGCATCCCGGCGATCTGGGCGTTGTGGCCGCAGCTGTGCGCCGCGCCGGTGCTCGGGTCGGCGAGCGGGTGGTCGGAGGTACGCAGGCTGTCGAGCTCGCCGACGAGTGCCAACCGCGGCCCCGGCGAGCGGCCTGGAAGCCGGCCCTTGACCCCGGTCAGCGCCAGTCCCGTGCGCGGCGCCAATCCGAGCGCGCTCATCCGGTCCGCGACGAGAGCCGCGGTCCTGGTCTCGTTGAAGCCGGTTTCGGGGTGGCGCAGAATGGTTTCACCGAGATCGATGATCGTGTCGGCATGGCGGTCGATCGCCTCGCAAACGGCGCGTTTCAGCTCGTCCTTAGTGGCCATGGGTTCCCCCCGTTGCGGCTTGCTGAGCCGACCTGGTGCTTGGAGACGTCGAGCGAGCGCCGCAGGGCGAGCCTGGCACTCTCGGGCTCGTGCGAGCTGCGCGCCTCGCAATCGAACCCGCAATTCGCGTGATAGACGCAAAATCGGCACACAGGGGCGCGCGGTCTCGACCTTGCCGACGACGCCCATCGGGCTCGACTGATCGTGGCCGCCGAAATGCAGCGCGACCCGACAGCGCGTGTCCTCCCGCGAGCCCGCCGATGCGGCCGCGGTAATAGCCGATCACGGCGGCGATGGCGTCGAGCCCGCCATGCGGGGCGCCCCCGGGTTCGCCGCGGTAGGCCTCGAGGCGCCAGCCATCGGCGGCGGTCAGCGTGACGTTTTCCCACATTTCCGCACCCGCCGGCCGTTGGCCCTGAGTTCGCCCGAGTATCCGGGGAATCCGGACCCGGCGCAACGCAGTGCTACGCCGCTCGACAAGGTTGGACAGCGCATCTGATCGACCGCTCGGGCTCCGCGCCAAACCCACCCCATCAAAAACACGTCAGAACAACACCGCCGCAAACCTTGCGGACGGCGGATCAGTCCTGTTTCGTCAAAAGTCCGTCATTTCACGCGGGAATTTTGCCAGCGAGTCATTCAGATAGTCCAATAATTGTCAATAAATCGTCCCAAATGCCAAAACATGTTAACGACAGACCTGAGTAGACCAACCGGTGTTCCGACAATTCAGAGTAAACAAATGTATTTTCATTGACAGCATTTCAATATATGCTAAAATTCGGTCAATGTCGGTCGCGCCAAATGATTGGGCAGGTATCGCAAGAGCTGACCCAGTCAAGAACCGAGCAAACTAGAGGCGGAGGCAGGCTGGAAACAATTGTCCCGTCGTGCAGTCGCACTGTTGTTGCAACAATGATCAGAGACACAGCGGTCTGATTGTCACCGAAGCGGTGCTGTTGCTTTGAGGAGCCCCCGATGGAACTCGTTCACCCGAATATCGTCCCCGAGAACAATCTGCGCCTCCCGGACGCGCTGACGATAAAATACGGCCCGGCGCGGCTGCTGGCGAAATTCGTGCTCGAGGGCGACAAGGCCGCACGGCGGCGCGGCATCCGATTGCGGCTGCGCCACGATTTCGCCGAGCTCCAATATGTAAATAAGCAGCAGGTCGCCAAGCATACCTGGTTTCCTTTGGTGAAAATGTACAATCCCGAATACACCGAGCTTACCCCAGAGAACTCATATTGGATTTCCGGCGAGGATAAGTATGGTGAAATCGTGTTAACCCAGGCCGGCCGAATTCATTACTGGCCCGACACGACGCTGGTGGAAGAAGCGCGCTTGATGTTGTATGGCGGTCGCGATGAAGGGCAGCGCTGTGTGGTCACCGCCCCGGCCGCGAAGTCGATCACCGGGGTGGTATTGTGTGCCGGCGCGCACTGGATCTGCCCCAGACTGCGCGGCGAGCGGCTGTCGCATTTGTTGGCACGGCTCGGGCGCGCCTATGCGGTCTCCCGCTGGCCGGTTGATTGGTGCGTCGCGATTGTAGCGCCCGTGCTGGTCGAAAAGGGCGTAGCAGCTGGCTACGGGTACCCGCATGGCAGCCGCAGCATCTTGTTTCCGGGCGCACCGTCGGGAGCGGTGGAAAATGTCCTCGCCTACATCTCCGCAGCCGAGGCTTACGACGACCTCGCGGTATATTTGAGGATCGAACTATCGCAATCGGCAATCACCGCCTTGCCCACTCCCTCTCTCAATCCCCTCGAAGACAGGGTCACCAGGATCTCGTCCGAGGGTGTCTTCCACGGCAGCAATAGTCTTTCGTAACGCGTCACCAGGGTTCCGGGCGGGCGCTGGATCGATGCTGTCACGTAATCGTAGCGCGGCTGACCCGAGCGGGCGACGTTCTTGTAAAATGAGGAAACCCAGCGCCCATACTCTTTGTCGGGCTGATTTTCCATTTTTTCGCCGATTGCGTGCAGATGATAGTCCGGGTCGAGCCAGTTCGCGTGTCCATCGCCAATGAAACGAAATATTGGGTCGGCATCGGGCGGTTTGACCCCCGCGATGATCATCCGCGACAGCAATTGCTGCTTGATCGCAAAAGAGATCACGCTGGGATCAAAATGTCCGAACGACATTCTCCATTTCTGCGCCAAAAGTTGTAACGGGCTGTCGTCGCTGTCATATAACTTTGAATATTCCTGAGGTTCTACCAGAAATCGCTCCTTCGCGGAGGGGGCGAATTTCGGAGCGCACAGCTCGGATAACCGTGAAATCGCGAGATCACGGTCCGATAGAATTTCGGATTGCCATGACGACGTGAAAAACCGAATGCGGAACAACGCGACGTTCGATGTAATCAGCTGCTGTTGCACCGCGAGCAGAGCGGGGAGCTCGACGGTATAAGGGTGCAGCTCGACCTCGATAACCGATTGGTCGAGGATTTGAAATTTGATGAAACCCTGATTTTTGACGGCGAACGACACGGCGTCGTAATCCGGATCGGGGTCGTCGAGGGCGGCGAAAAACTCGCCGCTGTTCTCCATCACCCATTGTCCGTCGGGCGTGACCAGCATGGTAAGGCGTTTCACCGTAGCCTCGCGACGATAGTTGCAGATCCTCTGACATGCACTCCCTGACCGCGGATGCTACTCGGCCAATGGTTAAGAGGGGGTGAACAAATCGTGTTCGCACCCAACTTCTGCCCCGACCGGCTTGCATTGTCTCGCCGGGCGCGGATGAACGGAACGTAGCCGAGCTGTCGGAGCTTGCAGAACCAAACAGCGCTGGACCAAGTCTCGCGATGACCATGCAGGGAGAACCAATCATTCTCGCACCCGCCGTGAGCGTCGCCGCAGCCGATTTCGAACGCGAGCTGGCGATCGTGCGCGCCGCGGCGGCCGGCCGGCCCGGCGGCGTTTTCGGGCCCGGCTCGATGGTCTGGCGGGTCGACCGCGAGGCCGCGGTTTTTCTTGCTGCCGGGCGCGCCTTGCTGCTCCAGCTGGCGCATCCCTGGGTGGCGGCGGCGATCGCCGAGCACTCGCGCAGCCTCGACGACCCGATCGGCCGGTTTCACCGCACCTTCGGCCTTGTCCTTACAATGGTGTTCGGCTCGACCGACGAGGCAATCGGCGCCGCGCGGCGGCTTTACCGGCGCCATGCCGCAATCGGCGGCTTTCTCGGTGAGAGCGCGGGCGCATTCGCCGTCGGCTCGGTTTATCGCGCCAACGATTTGGGCGCCCTGCGTTGGGTCTTCGCCACCTTGGCGGACAGCGCCCTTGTCGCTTTCGAGCTCGTCAATCCGCCGCTCTCACCCGAGGAACGCGAGCGCTACTACGCCGAATCTCGCTTGTTCGCGGCGTTTTTCGGCATCCCGCAAAGCGCCCTGCCGCCGAGCTGGCCGGCTTTCGCCGCCTACGTCGACGAGACGATCGGCTCCGATGCCCTCGCCGTCGGCGCGGCGGCGCGGGGGGTCGCCGCCGAGCTCTTCGCCGGGGCGGGGACCGGATGGCGGCGCCCGCCTTTCTGGTATCGCGCCCTGACCGCGGGCATATTGCCCGAACGGCTGCGTGGCGAATTCGGGTTGGCGTATGGCCCGGCGGAGCAGCGCGCCGCCAAACGTGCAATTGCCGTGCTGCGATGCCTCTACCCTCGCCTCCCAAGTCGCGTGCGCTGGGTCGGTCCCTATCACGAAGCGTGCGGTCGCCTTGCCGGGCGCCCGCGGCCAAGCGCAGCGACGCGGCTCTCGAACCGCTTCTGGATCGGCCGCGCTTCGATCGCGGGCTGACCCTTTGCGAAAGTGGTAGGCTCGGCTCGCGGAGTTGCGACCGGAGGAAATCCATGCCGCAGCCGGCAGCGAAGCTCGCCGAGGCGTCCGAAACCAACATCCTGCGCGTGCCGGCCGGGACTGATCTCGTCGAATGGTATTTCGAGCAAGGCTGGACCGACGGGCTGCCGGTCGTGCCGCCGACGCGCGAACGGGTCGACGAATTCGTCGCGGCTCTCGGCGGCGACCCGCGCTTTGTCGAATGCAAGGTGCCGCCGCGCCATGGCAGCCTCACTCGGGAGGTGCTGGCGGTCAACATGGTCATGGCCGGCTGCAAGCCCGAATACGCGCCCGTCGTGCGTGCGGCGATGCTGGCCTTGACCGCCAAGGCCTTCAACCTGAACGGGGTGCAGGCGACGACGCACATGGCCGCACCGCTGCTGATCGTTAACGGCCCGGTCGCGGCTGCAATCGGCATGAACGGCGACTGCAACGCCTTCGGCTCGGGCAACCGTGCCAATGCGACGATCGGGCGGGCCCTGCGGCTGGTGCTGCTCAATGTCGGCGGCGGCCGGCCAGGCGATCTCGACAAGAGCACCTTGGGCCATCCCGGCAAATACACCTATTGCGTCGCCGAGAACGAGAGGGCGAGCCCGTGGGCGCCCTACCATGTCGAAAAGGGGTTTGGCGCCGAGGAGTCGACTGTGTTCGTGCTCGCTGCCGAGCCGCCGCACAGCGTCACCAACCATGTCGCCAACGACGCGGAGGGCATCCTCGACAGCATCGCTTCGGCGATGAGCACGATCGCCAACAACAACGCGGTGTCTTCAGGTCATTGCGCGGTGATCATCGGCCCCGAGCACGCGCGCACGATCGCCGGCCAAGGCTGGACCCGGCACGACGCGAAGAGCTACCTGCACATGAACGCTTACAATCTCTTTTCCGAGCTGACCTTCGACGCGCGCTACGGCAAGATCTACAACCGCAACCTGCCGCGCTGGTACAAGCGCGAGCCG
>DATKHX010000412.1:0-7451 GCA_035510075.1 Allostellaceae bacterium | reverse complement strand
CTCGACGGCACAAATCGTGACCTCGGGGGTGGGCGCCGACGGCATCGTCGCCCAGTCGGTCGGTGGCGGCGGCGGCATTGTCGGCAATGGCTTTTATGGTGCTGCCATCGGTAACAGCCCGTTCGCCGGCACCGCCGGCGGGGCCGGGCAAGGCGGCACTGTCAACGTCTCGGTCACCGCGCCTGTAATGACGCCCGGCCCGGGCTCGACGGCGATTTTCGCCGACAGCGACGGTGGCGCTGGCGCTGGCAACATTGCCGTCACTATCGGCGATGTCGAGATCCTCGGCGGCGCCGGTAATGGCCACGCCATCAGCCTATTAGGTGGAGCGGACAATCTGATCACCAACGCCGGCAGCTTGCTGACAGCAGACGGGCTCGCCGGCACGCCGATCACCGGCGGCGCCGGCAACGACAACGTGGTAAATTCCGGCTTTGTCCTCGGATCGGTCGATCTAGACGGCGGCTTCAACACCTTCGATAACAAGCCGACCGGCGTCTTCAATTCGGGCTCGACGGTCAATCTCGGCGCGCCCGGTTTGTTGACCAATGAGGGATTGCTGTCCCCCGGCGGACTGGGCAACGTTTTTACGACCAACGTCACCGGCAGCTTTCTGCAGACGACGAGCGGCATCTATGCCCTCGATCTGCAGTTCCTCGACCAGACCTCGGACCGCATCAATTTCACCGGCGCCGCGAGTGTTGCCGGCACTGTCGGCATCAATGTGCTGAACCCGGGGCTGGCGCTGCCCGGAGAGCACGACACGACGATCCTCTACGCGGCAGGCGGCGTGACCAGCCATGACGGGCTCGGCCTCGGCTTCATACCGACTGCGGTCGCCACCTACAGCCTCGCCTATCCGGATCCGAACGATATCGTTCTGCACTATGTCATCGATTTCTCGCCTGGCGGGCTGACGGTCAACCAGCATTCCGTCGGCTATGCGATCAACGCGATCCAGACCGCCCGGTCGTCGCCGAACTTCGTGCCGATCGCCGCGAAGCTGTTTTACGTGCCAACGGTCGCCGATTTGGGGGTCACGTACGACTCATTGTCCGGCGAAGGCACCAGCGCCGTCCAGCAGGCGATCTTTTCCGCGCGCGACCAGTTTTTCGAGGCCGTGCTACAGCAGGCGTTTTTGCCGTCGGAGCAATACGCGGATGTCTACGCCCTGAACGGTGCCACGGACGCGATGCCGGGGCGCCGGACCGGCACCTGGCGCGCATGGGCGAGCGGCTTTGGCGACGATTTGGGGCTGAACAGCTCCGATACCAAGGCCACCAGCGCGTCGGCTTTCGGCGCTGCGGCGCAGAATTTCGGCACCGCCGGAGGTGCTGCCGGGCTGGATTACCGGGTCAACCCGCACTGGGTCATCGGCGTCGCCGGCGGCGGCAGCGGCTTCCAGTATTCGGTCCCCGACCGCACGACGCATGGCAGCGGTTCGGGCGGCGACGTCGGCGTCTACGCCTCGGGGCGGTGGGAAGAGCTTTATGCGATGGGCGTTCTCGCCTACGGCCATTTCAGCCAGGATGAAATGCGCGATGTGATCGGCCTCAATATCGGCCCGCTCGAAAACGCCCAGGGCAGTTTCGACTCCAATCTGTTCGGCGGCCGCATCGAGATCGGCCGCAACTATCCGGTCGGGCCTGTCATCCTGACGCCGTTTGCCGCGGTGCAGTTCGACCGGCTGCGCACCTCCTCCTACAGCGAGACCAGCACGGTCACCGGCGCCTCGACGGCGGGAGTTCTGGGGCTGCAATACGATGCCCATACCGTCGCCTCGGTGCCGCTCTATCTCGGCGGTCAGGTCGACAGCAGGTTCGATGTGGCCCCGGGTGTGGCCCTCATTCCGTCGCTTCGCGTGGCAGAGGTGCACGAATTCAATGCGCAACGTACGGTCACAGCCGAATTCCTGTCGGCCCCCGGTTTTCCGTTCCTGGTGCACGGTGCCGCGGCGGCGGAGGACGCAGCACAGGTGCAGGCCGGTCTAAAGCTCGCGCTCGATCGCCGGATCAGCGTTTACGCCAACTTCACCGGCTATTTTTCGGGCGGCGGCAACTCGCTCGGCGGCTTCGGCGGCGTCAAGATCAGCTGGTGACTTCGGTTGGCAACAGGGGATCGAACAGCTCCCCCTCCATCCCTCTGCCCGCGATGGGGGCAAAGGCGATGACCACGCAATGCGTTTTGCAGGCGCGGGCCCTGCCCCGGGCAAATCGGAACGAGCCCTCGCAAGCGCGCGGTTCAATCATGCTTTGGCGGATCGGGCGTGTGCCTTTGGTCCCATTCTATCCCCGAGAGAAACGACAGCCAACGGTTCGTTTCTCTCAGCGCGTTCAGCACTGCGGTTACAAACCACAGGTTGAGTCCAAGGAGCACGAGCGTACTCAGCTCAAACCAATGGATGATTATCCAGTGCACCTTTCATGCTCCATCGCCCCTTTGTCGCAAGCGCCGCGCGGCGCTTGACGATTCTCCGCCGCGGCCGGCTGCGATCCTGCCGGCCGGCGTCACCTGCCGATCGCGGCCAACCGCAATGCCGGGCGTCTCCGACGCTCGCCGCTACCCCGGCGGAGAGCGCCGCCGCCGATCGGGCAAGCGACCGCGCCAATCAAATGCGCAGCTGACGACGGCGGGCGCGCGTCAGCAGCAAGATCGACGCACCGATGACGATCAGAACCGCGGAAGCCCAGCACAACAGGATATTGAGGATAATCCGATCCCACAAAAACGGCGAGAGGTAGCGCTGGATCACCGCCTGGACGAGGTTCAGGCTCGACCGGTCCAGCTCGTACCACAATTGGCCGAGGGCGATGGGCGCCCAGATTTTGGTATCGAACCAGGCGACGACATCCCTCACCAGCACCGACAAGCCGGCAAGGAACACGATCCAGCCGATGATGCGCCAGACGATCATTGCCGCGCCACCAATATACTTTTCCGTCAAAATAAGCTCTCGCGCGGCACGCGCAACGGTTTTGGCGTCGCTTTCGGGCTGCGTCATCAAACCGCAACCTTGACGCCGGGTGGACGGTCTGCGGATAATGGCGTTGTCCAAGGGGTGCCCCGTCAAGGGGCTGAGATGCCGCTGGCCGACTTCCGCGCTGCTCCCCGCTTATGGGAAGTATGGATGGAAGTGGGGCGCGGAGACCCTTCGAACCTGATCCGGGTCGTGCCGGCGTAGGGACAGGAACGCCGCGGCAAAAGCCGCCCCCTCCTCGTCGCAAGGTCGCCTGGATCTTCGTTCAACCGCGTAACGGAGACACCATGCCCGATTCCGCCCCCCTCTCATCCGCCAAGCTGATGCCGAAGATCGAAGAGCTTCGGGTCACCACCGGGCCGTTCCCGTCCTCGCGCAAGCTCCACCTGCCGGGCCGGCTCCATCCCGAGATCTCGGTCGCGATGCGCGAGATCGACCTGGAGGCCGCGGCTGGCGAGCCGCCGGTTCGCGCCTACGACACCTCGGGGCTCTATTCCGACCCGCGCGCCGCGATCGACATCAACAAGGGGCTGCCCGAGCTGCGCAAGCCGTGGATCGTCGCGCGCGGCGACGTCGAGTTTTACCAGGGGCGTGAAATAAAGCCTGAGGACAACGGGTTGCGGCGCGGCGAGGCCGGCGGCGTGTCGCTGTTCGACCGCGGCCGGCGCCAGGTGCTGCGCGCCAAGCCCGGGGCGGTGGCGACCCAGATCGCCTATGCGCGGCGCGGCATCGTCACCCCCGAGATGGACTACGTCGCGATCCGCGAAAATCTCGGCCGCGACCAGCTGCGGCGCGAGGGGGCGGTCGACGGCGAGTCGTTCGGCGCCGCGATCCCCGACCATGTGACGCCGGAATTCGTCCGTGACGAGATCGCCCGCGGCCGCGCGATCATCCCCAACAACATCAACCATCCGGAAACCGAGCCGATGATCATCGGCCGCAATTTCCTGGTCAAGGTCAACGCCAATATCGGCAATTCGATCGTCACCTCCTCGGTCGCCGAGGAGGTCGAGAAGATGGTGTGGGCGACGCGCTGGGGCGCCGACACGGTCATGGATTTGTCGACCGGGCGCAACATCCATACGATCCGCGAATGGATCATCCGCAACTCGCCGGTGCCGATCGGCACGGTGCCGATCTACCAGGCGCTCGAAAAGGTCGGCGGCAAGGCCGAGGAGCTGACCTGGGAGCTGTTCCGCGACACCCTGATCGAGCAGGCCGAGCAGGGCGTCGACTATTTCACGATCCATGCCGGCGTCAGGCTCGCCTATATCCCGCTGACCGCTTCGCGGGTCACCGGCATCGTCTCGCGCGGCGGCTCGATCATGGCGAAATGGTGCCTCGCCCATCACCAGGAGAGTTTTCTGTACACGCATTTCCGCGAGATCAACGAGATCATGCGGGCCTATGACGTGAGCTACTCCTTGGGCGACGGGCTGCGCCCCGGCTCGATCGCCGACGCCAACGACCGCGCCCAGTTCGCCGAGCTCGAAACCTTGGGCGAACTAACCAAGATGGCGTGGGAAGACGGCGTGCAGGTCATGATCGAGGGCCCCGGCCACGTGCCGATGCACAAGATCAAGATCAACATGGAAAAGCAGCTCGAGGAATGCGGCGAGGCGCCCTTCTACACGCTCGGCCCGCTGACCACCGACATCGCGCCGGGCTACGACCACATCACATCTGGCATCGGTGCGGCGATGATCGGCTGGTTCGGCACGGCGCTGCTCTGCTATGTGACGCCCAAGGAACATCTCGGGCTGCCCGACCGCGACGACGTCAAGGTCGGCGTCATCACCTACAAGATCGCCGCGCACGCAGCCGATCTCGCCAAGGGCCACCCGGCGGCGCGCGAGCGCGACGACGCCTTGTCGCGGGCCCGGTTCGAGTTCCGCTGGCGCGACCAGTTCAACCTGTCGCTCGACCCCGAGACGGCCGAGAAATTCCACGACCAGACCCTGCCGGCCGAAGGGGCGAAGCTCGCGCATTTCTGCTCGATGTGCGGCCCGAAATTCTGCTCGATGCAGATCACCCAGGAGATCCGAGACTACGCCCGCGCCGGCATGGAAGAAAAATCCCAGGAGTTTTTGAAACAGGGCGCGGAGATCTATACCGACGAGCACGGCCAAGCGCGGGTCGCGGCGGATTAGGGTAGGTGTCATTGCGAACGCAGAAAAGCAATCCCGACATCCCGGTGGATCGGTCTATCGGGATTGCCGCGTCGCCTGACGGCTTCTCGCCATGACTGCTCACCCAGCAATCGTGGCTCGAAGGGAGGCGCGCCGCTATCCCGACCGGCCCATCGTCGGGGTGCTGGCGGTGGTGTTGCGGGGCGAGAAGGCGCTCGTCGTGCGCCGCGCCAATCCGCCGATGGCCGGGCGCTGGGGTTTTCCGGGCGGTGTGCTCGAACTCGGCGAGACCGTCGCCGAGGGCGCGATGCGCGAGCTTCTCGAGGAGGCCGGCGTCGTCGCCGAGGCGGTCGGGCCCTTGACCGTCATCGACACGATCGAGCGCGACGGCGAGGGCGGCGTGCGCTTTCACTACACGCTCGTCGCGGTGCGCGGCATCTGGCGCTCGGGCGAGGGTGTGGCCGGCGACGACGCTGACGAAGTCGCCTGGCTCAGCCGCGACGACATCATCGCGGGCGGCCTTGCGACCGCGCCCGCGCTGCTGCCGTTGATCAAGCTGGCGCTGGAGGCCGAAGGGTAAGCGCGTCAGCTCCAGTAGCCGTTCGTCCAGGTCCAGCCGGCCGGCCCTTGCTGCCAGTAGCCCGGGGTCCAATTGGCGGATGGCGACGGCCGTTCGACGTAGTGGCCCGAGGCCCACGAGTATTGGGTCCCGTTCCAGCCCCAGTGCCCAGGCTGCCACATTGCCAATGCCGAGGGCGTGGGCGGCGGTGTTTCCGCTTGTGGCGGCGGCGGGGCATAGGGTGCGACGACGATAGTCGTCCCGGCATTGCTCGGCGCTTGCGCGACCGGTCCCGTCGATCCGTATTGCGGTGTCGCATAGTTCGAGCTGTACGGGCTCAACGGAGTGGGTGCCGCGCTCGCGATCGGCGGATAGGCCGGGGCAGGGTATGCCGGCGTCTGGTCCGGTGTTACGGTCGCCACCGGCCCGGCCGGATAACCCGGTGTCTGATAGGGCGCGGCCATGCCGACCGCAGGCGGTGGCGCCGGCGGCAGCGACTGGTCAGGCATGGCGGCCGCTGCTGGCGGGGGCGGAGGTGGGGCATAGCAAGCGGACAAAAGGGTAGTGCTCAATGCGAGGGCGGCGACCCCGACCACTCGACCGAAATATTCCATCCGATCCTCCAGGTTGTTCGCAGCGCGGACAATCCCGAAGCTGCTCCTGGAGGTAGAAACACGAAGAAATGCCGATCATTCCCAAGCGGGATTGGCGGCGGCTGGTCGACGCTCTCTCACGCCGGCGTGCCGGGCGGATCGGACGCTCTCAAGACTCCCAGTGGCCCTCGGTCCACAGCCAGCCGCCTGCTTCCTGCTCCCAATAACCCGGCAGCCAATTGGCGGTCGGGGTTGGGCGTTGAACGTAATGGCCAGGCGCCCAGGCATACTTTGCGCCTTCCCAACTCCAGTGGCCAACCAGCCACAGCAAGTCGGCCGAGGGCGCGGGTGGCGGTATTTCGGCGCGTTTTGGCGGTGGCGGGTAAGGTGCCACTGCCGCCACCGGGGGGCCCGAGGGATCGGGCGTCGCCGCGGAACAGCCCGACAACAATGCTGCACAAAGGGCCGCAAGGGCAAACCCGACCATTCGGTCGAAATGCTGCATCCTAACCTCCCTCGACGTGACGCGGCGGGTTGATCCCGCCTTGCGGTTCGCTCGACCTGTTCTCGCCCGATCTGCCTCGGGAATTTTCGACCGCAGCCGGCGGCTGTTATGTTTGCCGCTTTATACTGACGAGACCGCTAACGTACGACAACGTCCTCTAAAAAGCGAGAGGGATCGATCGGCTCGATGCGACAGGCGGCCGTCCGCCCCAACGCGGTTTGAAGTTCGAGGACACGCGCGGCCGCGAGCCCGGATTGTCGCAAGACCCGATGGGCGACGGGTGCACGCCGGCACCACCCTGGTCGGCGCGCCCGACACCGTGACCGAGGGCATCGAGCGGCTCATTGAATTGAGCGAGGACGGGTTCGGCCGCCATGTTCCGCGCCCATGAAAGGCAGCCCGCGAGAAGACCTGAAGGAGCTAGGGGCTGTTCGCCCGCTATGTAATGCCGCATTTCCAGGCTGCGGCGACGCCGCTCGCCGCATCGAACGAGTGGGTCCGCGCCAACCGCAAGAAAGTGCTCGGCGCCAATGCCGAAGCGGTGCGCCGCGCCTAAACCGATACCAGCCGGCCCCCGACGAATACCGCTTGCGCACCGTCGGCACCCGCGACATCGACCCCGCTAACAAAGAAGTAGGCTCCGTTGTCCGCGCGCTCCCTCTCCCCGCGGGCGGGGAGAGGGTTGGGG
>DATKHX010000411.1:0-2584 GCA_035510075.1 Allostellaceae bacterium | reverse complement strand
ACGATCCATGACCGGGTGCAGGGCGAGGTCACGGTCGCCAACAGCGAGCTCGACGACCGGATCATCCTGCGCGCCGACGGTACGCCGACCTATAATTTGTCGGTCGTCGTCGACGACCATGACATGGGCGTCACCCACGTGATCCGCGGCGACGATCATCTGAACAACGCCTTTCGCCAGACGCAGATTTACCGGGCGCTCGACTGGCCGGTCCCCGAATTCGCGCATGTGCCGCTGATCCACGGGTCCGACGGCGCGAAATTGTCAAAGCGCCACGGCGCGCTGGCGGTCGATGCCTACCGCGAGATGGGCTATTTGCCCGAGGCGTTGCGCAATTACCTGTTACGGCTCGGCTGGAGCCATGGCGACGACGAAATCATCTCATCCGAAGAGGCGATCCGCTGGTTCGACCTCGACGCCGTCGGCCGCGCCCCCGCCCGCTTCGACTTCGCCAAGCTCGGCAATCTGAACGGCCACTATATCCGTAGCACCGACGACGCCCGGCTGGTGGCGCTTGTCACCGAGCAGCTGGAACGAGCCCTGGGCCGTCCCCTCGATGACGCCCGGCGCGACCGCCTGCGCCGCGCGATGCCCGAGCTGAAATTGCGCCCGAAAACGCTGGTCGAGCTCGCCGCCAACGCGCGCTTTCTGGTCGCCGAGCGCCCGATTGTTCCCGATGCAAAGGCGGCAAAATTGTTGATCCCGGAAGCGCGCCGGCTGTTGGCGGCGCTGGGCACGGCACTGGAGGGCAACGAGTGGCGCGCGGCGGCGCTTGAGGATCGCGGGCGCGCCTTCGCCGCTGAAAACGGGGTGCAGCTCGGTGCAATTGCCCAGCCGGTGCGTGCCGCCTTGACCGGTTCGACCGCCTCGCCCGGCATCTTTTTTGTCATGGAGGCGCTGGGGCGTAAGGAGACCCTGGGGCGGATCGCCGACGCCGCCGTCGGGGCGGGCTGACCGCGCCCCGTCATTTCGCACCTGCGAACGGTTTGCCAAGCCGCGCCCTCGGGTCTATTTTCTAGCCGATACACGGGCATGGCCCGCGGGCGGCAAAAAGAGGTGCAGCGATGGCCGGGAACAATGTAACGACCGGAACCATGACCCTTACGGATAATGAGAGCGGCAAATCGGTCGAGCTTCCGGTCTTGCACGGGACGATCGGGCCGCGGGTCATCGACATCCGCAAGCTTTATGCGGAGAGCGGCTGTTTCACCTACGACCCCGGGTTCATGGCGACCGCCGCCTGCCGGTCGAGCATCACTTATATCGACGGCGACGAAGGTATCCTGATGTACCGCGGCTATCCGATCCAGGAGCTGGCGGAAAAGAGCGACTTTCTCGAAGTCGCCTATCTGTTGCTGAACGGCGAATTGCCAAATGCCAAGGAAAAGGCGCAGTTCGTCCACGACATCACCCACCACACGATGGTGCACGAGCAGCTGACGACGTTTTTCCGTGGGTTCCGCCGCGACGCGCACCCGATGGCGGTCATGTGCGGGGTGGTCGGCGCGCTGTCGGCGTTTTATCACGACTCGACCGACATCCACGATCCCTACCAAAGAATGGTCGCATCCTACCGCCTGATCGCCAAGATGCCGACGATCGCGGCAATGGCCTACAAATATTCGAACGGCCAGCCCTTTATCTACCCGCAGAACTCGCTGGGCTACGCCGAAAATTTCCTTCACATGACCTTTGCCGTGCCGTGCGAGGAGTACAAGGTCAACCCGATCCTGGCGCGGGCAATGGACCGGATCTTCATCCTGCACGCCGATCACGAGCAGAACGCCTCGACGGCGACAGTGCGTAACGCCGGGTCGAGCGGCGCCAACCCGTTTGCCTGTATCGCGGCCGGCATCGCGTCCTTATGGGGCCCGGCGCATGGCGGCGCCAATGAGGCGGTGCTGAAGATGCTCGATCGGATCGGCGACAAATCCCATATCAAAGAATTCCTCGACCACGTCAAATCCAAGGAAGACAACGAGCTGCTGTTCGGGTTTGGCCATCGCGTGTATAAGAACTACGATCCCCGCGCGCATGTCTTGCGCGACAGCTTTCACGAGGTCCTCGACGAATTGGGCATCAAGAACGACCCGTTGCTCGACTTGGCGAAGGAGCTCGAAAAGATCGCGTTGAACGACGATTATTTTATAAAACGGCGGCTTTACCCGAACGTCGACTTCTATTCGGGGATCATTCTGAAAGCGATGGGATTTCCGGTGTCGATGTTTACAGTGCTGTTCGCGATCGCGCGCACCGTGGGCTGGGTCGCGCAATGGACCGAGATGATCGAGGACACCGACGCGAAGCTGATGCGGCCGCGCCAATTGTTCATGGGTCCGGATGAGCGCCATTACGTGCCGATCGCGCAGCGCGGGTAGGGGGCTGAGCCTAACTTGAATTGAACGAACATTCTATCGTCGCCCCCGCGAAAGCGGGGGCCCCGGGGCTGGCGCCGAGACCTTGGCCCCTGGATTCCCGCTTTCGCGGGAACGACAAGCGTCAGCCCCGGTAATGCATTAACGAAGGAACGGGAGGGAGGAAAAATGGCCGAGATCCTGGGGTTGGGGTGCACGCACCGGCCGCT
>DATKHX010000410.1:0-12692 GCA_035510075.1 Allostellaceae bacterium | reverse complement strand
AGACGCCGCATAAAGCCCAGTATGGGTGGCGCGCCGGCCGCTGGCAAGACCGCCCGCTGCCGAACCGGCCCGCTGCGGACGCCGCCCGGCAGGACAGGGTTGCGCCGCGCGCAATGGCGGGGTGAAGCTGCCGGCGCGCTCTCACAAGGCTTCGACGGCGCCGGTCATTGCGGTACTGGTGCTCTGACACATAAGGTGATCAGATGAGCAAAGCCTTCGTCAAGGAGTCGGACGACGAGGCCGACCTGCCCGACGAGCCGCCGGCCGCTTCACCCGGCGTCAAGAACTACATGACGTCGCAAGGGCACCGCGGGATGCAGGATGAATTGCACCAGCTGCTGCGGGTCGAGCGGCCAAAAGTGGTGGAAACCGTGGCCTGGGCGGCCGGCAACGGCGACCGCTCGGAGAACGGGGACTACATCTACGGCAAGCGGCGCCTGCGCGAGATCGACCGGCGCATCCGTTTTCTGACAAAGCGGCTGGAGAGCGCCGAGGTGGTCGACCCGAGACAGCAAAAACGCCGCGACCAGGTGTTCTTCGGCGCGACCGTCACCTATGCCGCCACTGACGGGAGCGAGACCACGATCACGATCGTCGGCGTCGACGAAGCCGATTTCGCCCGCGGCCAGGTCAGCTGGATATCGCCGATCGCCCGCGCGCTGTTAAAGGCGCGGGAGGGCGACATCGTCGAGCTGCGCGCCCCCGCCGGCGTCGAGCAGATCGAGGTGCTCGCCATCCGCTACTGCGGCGCCGAGGCGAGTCCGGCTGACCATAGAGCGCGATCCTGTTAGGCGGGAGCATAGCCCGCATTGGCGAGGTAATTGGCGCATTCCACGGGAGTGAAGCGGTCGAGGAGCGCGCCGATGCCGCGCCAAGTGGCCTCGATAGTGCGCGGGTCGGCGCAACAGGGTCTTGAGCTTTGCGAAGACCTGCTCGATCGGGTTGAGGTCGGGCGAGTAGCGGGCAGGAAGAACAGCTTGGCGCCCGGCGCCGCGGATCAGGCGGCGCACCGCCGTGCCCTTGTGGCTGCCGAGATTGTCGCTGACGACAATGTCGCCGCGCTCAAGGGGGCCGCAGGAATTGCTCGACCTAAGCGCGAAGGATGGTGCCATTGATCGGTCGTCGGTGACGCAGGGCGCGGTGATCCGATCATGACGCAGCGCCGCCAGAACACCTGCGCCGGGGTCAGATCCGGCTTCTCGGCCAACCGCGCCAACAGACACGCCCGCTCGCTCCGCAAGCGCAGCTGCCGCCAGCCGCTCATCTGCTTGGCCGCCGCGCTGCCGGTCGCGCGCCAGCGCTGCGACCGCTTCACCACGCTGGCCACGCTCACCGCGAATAGCACGCGGTCGCCCGGCACGAGCGGCCGCCGACATCGAGCCAACCACCCGATCCCGGAGGTCCCGCGAATCGGGTCTTGCCATTCGATGCCGGCGCCCAGCCCGCGCCGGCCTCTTGAATCACAGAACCATTCCGATGGTAATCTTCTTTGTGATTCAAGCTTCTAAAATCTTTGCTCTAGGGTAAGCCGGTGCAAATTTAATACTAAACTGATAGGGCTTATTCGCACTGTCCGTAAAGCTCACCCCGACGGGGTATGGGACCGTGGCTACCTCAAAGCTCCGGAAACTGAAATTTACGTTTTTATCCGGCGTGCAGATTTTACCCGGTGCGATACCTGGGCAGATACAATACTGCTTCTATGTCGGGAAACCCGACAAGGGCGCCCCGAAACTCAGGCGAACTACCTTGTTGCGGTCGAACGGGTTCACGTTCGCCAGCCCCTTCGGCCCTCCGGCGGTAATGATGAGCCCGCGACCGGCTACGAGCATATTAACCAAGTTGTCGTCGATGGACTACGCGTACGCATTCGGCATGTTGATATAAGCCGGGCCATTAATGAGCCTTAGGTACGTACGCCCGTCCCCAACCGTCGAATACGGTTCCACCGTATAATGAAACCAAAAATGTATTATTCAGCCGCACATAGCGCGCGCCGGAAAGTGGTCACAAATAAACCTGTCTCACATATAGGTCGAGGGCTGGCTACGCCGCGGCAAAGCGGCGGTCGTGCCATTCCGTCTGCTCGGCGTAATTCTGCCGGTAGCGCCGGTAGAAGTGCTCGTGGCGTTCGAGCGTCGCGGGATCGAGCTCGTGCTGCGGCGACGGCAGCAGGTCGAAATGGCCGCCGCTGTCACGCCCGCGGACGAGGAGAGCCGACAGCCGATAGGAGCCGATCGTCCGCACATGCGCCGGGATGTAGCTGATGCCGAGGCCGACGCGGCGATGCGCGGCGCGGTTTGGCGCCGAGCGGTGGCGGGCGAGGGTATGGTGCAGCGAAAATTCGCCGGCATGGAGCGCCATCGCCTCGACACCCTCCTGGTCGAAGGGCTCGACGATCGCTTGGCCGCCGCCGTTGATGCTGTGCTCGAGGCCGAGGGCGGCGTGATGCAATTGCTCGGGCCTGCCCCGCGACGAGACGACCTCCATGCACCCGGTTTGCGCGCCGGCCTCGGTCAGCGCCACCCAGGCGGTCACGTGCTCATAGGGTTCGAGGCCGAAATAGGTCGCGTCCTGGTGCCAGACGGCAAAGGTCGGCGAGTGCCTCTCCTTGATGAAAAACGTGCTGGTATAGACGAGGATGTCGGGACCGACGACGCTCTCGACCGCGTCGAGAATCCGCGGGTGGCGCACCAGCGTGTCGACCCAGGGCAGGAACACGTAGCCGGCCGAGCGCCATTTGCGGTCGGCCTCGGTCACCGGCGACCCGAGCCAATGCTCGAAGCGGGCAAGGCCGCGGTTGCATTCCCGCAGTTCGTCGGCCGACAAGGCCGATAGCGGGAACAGGTACCCGTCCCAGCGATATCGTTCTACCTGCTCCGCGGTCAGCATCGGCGCGCGCTCCTTGATTTCGCGATACCGTCCGCCGATCAGTGCGCGATGGAGCGACCCCGGTCAAGCGCCAGGTCGATCCGACGACGGGACGCGGACGATGAACAGACCCCGCAGGAGCGCGCCGATCGACGGCGCGCAGCAGCCGGCATCGGGCATATCAGCCGCGCCGCGGCGGCCGGCGGCGCGGACGGCTTGGCTGCTGCTGGCCGGCGCCTTTGCCGCGTTCACGGTCAGCGCCGGGCTGATGCATTCCTACGCGGTCTTTCTGGTCGCGTTCATCCAGGCCTTTGCCTGGAGCCGGGCCGAGACTTCGGTGGCTTATTCGGTGTCACAGCTCGTCGCCGGCGCGAGCTCGCCATTGGTTGGCGCGTTGGTCGACCGGCTGGGGCCGCTGCGCCTGCTGCTGCTCGGCAGCTTTCTGCTGATCATCGGGCTTGTTGGCTGCGCCCACATGACGGCGCTGTGGCAGGTCGTCACTTTCTACGGAGTGGTGATGACCTTCGGGGCCAACTGCCTCGGGCTTGTTGTCTTCGTGCCGTTGTTGTCGCGGCGTTTCGTGCGGCGCCGCGGGATGGCGATTTCGGTCGTGCAGTCGGCGAACGGCTTTGCCCGGGCCTTGTCGGCGCCGTTGGTGCAATTCCTGATCTCGTCCTTCGGCTGGCGCGAGACGTTTCTGATCCAGGCCGGATTTATGGCCGCGATGGTGTTGCCGCTGGCGTCCCTGGTTCGCCGCGGCGAGCGCTCGCCGGCGCCGAGCCCGAAGCCCGGCGGCACCCTGCCTGCCACGGACACCGAGCCGCCGGCGTTGCCGTTGCCAGGCTGGACGCTCGCCGAGGCGGCTCGCACGCCGCATTTCTGGCTGTTGTTCGCGGTTTACCTGTTCACCGGCCTCGGGAGTTTTTTGGTGTCGCTGCACCAGCTCGCCTTTGCCGTCGAGCGCGGGTTCGACAAGCTCTACGCCGCCGAAGTCCTGGGGATGGGAAGTTTTCTGGCGATCGCTGGCACGATCTTCACCGGCTCGTTGTCGGATTATATCGGGCGAGAGTGGGCGGCTATCCTCGCCTACGGTATTTCGATCCTTGGCGTCGTCTGCGCCCTTTTCATCACTGACGCGCATCAGGGCTGGCTGTTGTGGCTGTTCGCCTGCTTTTTCGGGCTGACCTGGGGGGCGCGCGGCCCCACCATCACCGCCAAGACCGCCGACCTCTTCCCCGGCCGCCAGCTCGGCACGATCCTTGGTGTGATCACGATCGGGTCAGGCATCGGCTCGGCCGCGGGCGCGTGGGCGGCGGGATGGATCTTCGACCTGTCCGGCAGCTACGAGCTCGCCTTCATCCTGTCGATCCTCTCCTACGCCTGCGGCTGCATCGCCTTTTGGTCGCTGCGCCGGCCGCCCGCGCGGACGCCACAAGACGCCCGCTCGCCGCCGATCCCGCCGTAAGTAATCCTATTCCAGAGACACCACAGTAGACCGGGCGGTCATCGTCTCCGGTACGGTCGCCCGTTGCTTTCAACCAATTTCGCCCGATCTTGAATTCGCTCTCGATGTCGCGCCGCAGGGGTGTAGTTCTGCCTTCAGCGAGATTAAGCCGGCTCATCACATTCCTCCCGTCCGGTTTGCTTGAAATCTGAAAGCCCCGAGCGAGGTAAACGCATCGAGCGAATTCGCCGCGATAAGGGCCCGTTGCCTCAATCGACGATTTGCGGGATCAGCAGAAACAAATCGGTGTCGCCGGTCTCCTGGCCGGCGGCGGTCAACATCGCGTGCGCCTGGCCGCGGTGATGGGTCTGGTGGTTGAAGAAGTGCGACACCAGGAGGCGCCTCGGCGCGCGGATCTCGCGGTTGGCGGCGCCGCTGAACCAAGTCAGATCATCGCCGAGCCACTCATCGTCGACCTTGTGCGCCCATGAGGCGATGGCGCCATCCGCCTCTTCGCGCGCCCGCGTCAGCTCGGCAAAGCCGCCGATCATCTGTGCGCTCTCTTTGATCGGCGTATCGGGCTTCGGCCAATTGTCGAAACGCGACATCCATTGCCGGTCGCCCCACAGGATGTGGGTCAGGGTGCCGTGGATCGAACCCCAGAACGCCCCCCGCGGCAGCCGCCGCTCGTCATCGGAAAGTTGTCCCGCGGCGCTAAAGAGCCGCCGGTTCATCTCGGCGTTGTATTCGGCCATGGTGCGGACGTAAGCGGGGGTGATCATACTCAAAGTCCTCCGGCTGATCGCAAATCCGCTCAGCGGCCCTTGAACGGGCCGGGGCGGCGCTTTTCGGCAAAGGCGCGGGCGGCTTCGTGGAAGTCCTCGGTCAGATAAAGCTTCAAGGGTGCGGTTTGCATCGCCACCTCGCGCCCGATCTGGTCCATGTACCAGCGCCGGGTGCGCACCGTCGCGCGCACCGACAGCGGCGGATTCTTGGTGATCTCAGCCGCCAGTTCGCATGCGGTTTCGAGATGCAGGCCCGGCGGTGCAACGCGGTTGACGATCCCGGCCGCGAGCGCCTCCTCGGCGGTGAAGAAGCGGCCGGTCAGCGCCACCTCGGCGGCAAAGGCGGGGGCGCCGCGGAAGTTCAGCAAGGCCCAGTATTTCGAGCCGCCGAGCCCACGCGAGGTTTCGGTGATCTGAAACTTGGTCCCGGCCTCGGCGACGATCAAATCGCATTCGAGCACGATGCCCAGCGCCAGCCCCATCGCATAGCCGTGTGGGGCGGCGATGACCGGCTTCCAGTTGACCGCGCGGGTCAGCAGATCGGCGGAGTTGGCGCCCCAGCCTTGCGGCCCGCCATGCTCGAGGAATTCCTCGCGCCGGCGCAGCTGGCGCTGATGCACGTCGGCGCCGCTCGAAAAGGCGCGGCCGGCGCCGCAGATAATCGCGACCTCTGCCGCCGGATCGAGGTCAAAGCGGCGCAGCGCGTCGGCCAGATGGCGCACCAGGTCGTCGCTGAACGCGTTCAGCTTCTCAGGCCGGTTGAGGGTCAGGGTGGCGATTTGGTTTTTGCAGCTATACTCGACCAGGGTCCCGGCATTCACCTCGGACATTTACAATTTCTCCCGAATTGTTTCGAGACGACCGTAAATCGAACCGACACGGGCGCGGTCTCCGCGCCGGTGCGGCGATCGGCGCCGAGCTTATTTTTGCTCCATGACCCACACGCCGTTCCAGCCGTCGGGCGGCGGGCTGTCTTGGTAATAGCGGCAACGGTCGAGAAAAATCCGCGAAGGCCGATCCTGCGGCGCCAATTCGAGCACCTCGCCGAAACAGCGGATAGCCCCCGCCCAATCGCGCCGCAGATAGCGATCGAGCCCCGCCTCGTAGGCCGCAATCACCGCGTCGAGCTTGGGAAAGGTCGCCGGCGTATGATAGCCGAGGGCTTCGTAAACCTCGGTCGGACGCGCCATGCCTTTGACCCGAATCAGATCGAGCCGGCGCAAGGCGGCCGGTTTCTGTAAAGTGGCGACAGTAGTTCCGGCAAGCAGCACCGATGTGCCGTAATATTTGTTCGCACTTTCGAGCCGAGAGCCGAGGTTCACGCTGTCGCCGACCACCGCGTATTCCAGGCGCTTTTTCGAGCCGACCGAGCCGGCGATCACTTCGCCGGTCGCGAGCCCGATGCCGATCTCCAGCGGTTCGTGCCCGGCTTCGGCGCGCCGCGAATTCAGCGGTTTGAGAGCGCAGATCATGCCGGTCGCGACGAGCAGAGCATTGTCGGCGTCGGCGCCGCTGGAAACCGGCGCGCCAAAGATCGCCATCAATCCGTCGCCGACATACTTGTCGAGCATCCCGTCATGCGCAAAGATTACTTCGACCATCTCGGTGAAATATTCGTTGAGCATCTCCACCGTGTCGCGGGGCCCCATTTTCTCGCTGATCGTCGTGAAGCGTCGGATGTCGGCAACCAGCACGGTCGTAACGAGCGCGCTCCCTTGCAGAACGTCGTCGCCGCTCGCGAGCAGCCGGTCGACGACCTCCTTCGCCACGTAACGTGCCATCGTGTTGCGCACCCGCTTTTCGCGGGTAATGTCTTCGAACACTGTCATATAGCCGATCGGCTTGCCCTCGAGATCGGCGATCGGCGCCGTCGTCAGGTTGACCGCAGCGGCGCTGCCATCCGGCAGCATCAGATCGGTGTCCGCGTGATAATCGGTGGCGCCAAACCGGGCGACGTAATCGAGGCTCTGCGTCACCCAAGGGTTGCGATTGCCGAACACCTGTTCCGCCGGCCGGCCGATCAAATACTCTTGAGACAGCCGGAGTATTCGAAGCGCGGCTTCGTTGGCCTTGACGACGTTGAGCCGGTGATCGAGCGTCACGACGCCGTTCGACAGGGATTTGAGGACGCTCTCGTTATAGTTCTTCAGTTCCAGCACGTCCGAGAACAGCCGTGCGTTCTGGATCGCAACGGCAATTTCGGCCGAAAAAGCTTTCAGCCGGCGGATGTCGGATGGGGCGAACGGCCCGCCGCGCTTGTTGAGGACCTGGACCACGCCGAGATGTTCGCCGGCCCGGTCGACGACCGGCACGTTGAGCAGGTTGCGGGTGCGGAAGCCGGACTGCCGATCGATGTGCGGATTGAACAGCGGGTGGGCGTAGGCGTCGGGGACGTTGAGCACCTCCCCGCTAGTGAAGGCGGCGCCGGCGATTCCGGCCTTCGCCGGTATGCGGATCTGCGTCTCGCCGGCGCCCTCGGCGACTTTCGACCACAGCTCGTCGCTCGCGGCGTCGTAAATGAACAATGTCGAGCGTTCGGCATCGAGCAGCCCGGTCGCGGCATGGACGATGCGGGCAAGCAGCGGGTCGATGCGCAGCTCGGTCGAGATCGCCTCGGTGATCGCTAGCAGCTCTTCTTCCTCGCGCCGCAAGCGATCGAGCTTTTCGACGAGCTGCGCCTGCTCGAGCGCGCTCGCCGCCTGGCGGTTGATGGCTTCCAGCAAGACTGCGTCGATGTCGCTGAAGCAGCCCGCACGCTTGTTCAAAACCTGCGTCACGCCGATCGTTTCGCCGAGACGATTGCGCAACGGCACACAGAGCAGGTTTCGCGTGCGGTATCCGGTCCGACGGTCCACTTCCTGATTGAACCGCGGGTCCTGGTAGGCGTCGGCGACGATTTCGGTCGTCCCCGCGCCGAACACCGCTCCGGCGATGCCGGTGGTTGCCCGAATCCGTATCTCGGTCACGCCTTCGCCTTGGGCGACGCGCGAGAACAGCTCGCCGGTTTCCGCATCATAAAGGAAAAGGGTCGCGCGTTCCGCATCGAGCGCGGTGACGATCAATTCGATAAGTCGCGGCAGCTGATGATCGAGGGACAGTTGACGGGTCACAGTGTCGGCGACTTCGACCAGCAGCAACAGGCACCGTATCGCTTTGTCCGAGCCATCGACGACGGCTGTGTTCCCGGCGGCGAGCGCGGCAAACAGAGACTCGGTTACGTCTCGATACGATTTGTCGGAGACCACCGACCGAAGGGGTTCGGAGCTGCCCTGCATTTCAAAAGCCGCTTCCTGAGGTCCGAGCCGATTCCGTCTGTCGATGCGGACTGCGACAATAGTTTGACACTTGCCTGCGTCGCGAACAACGCTTTCGGGCAGTAGCGAGCAACGCGGCGGCCAAATTAAAACCCCGGCCCGAGGGCTGTCCGAGGTTGGCGGGAAGCGTGGCGAAGGGTCTGCCGGCGAGTTGCCCTTGGTCAGGCGAGCGGATCGGGTGTGCAATCGGTGAAAGCGGCTGCCGGGGCAGGGCGCCGTCGATCGGCCAAAAAAGCCCCGCCGGATGGCGGGGCCGTAATGGGGCTCGGTCGGTTACTGCTGGCTGCTCGGCGGATTGGTCGAGCCGTTGGTCCCGGCGTTGCTCGACGGGGCCATATTCGAGCCGTTGGCGGGTGGCGTGCTCGACCCTATCCCGCTGCCGCTGCCGTTGAGGCTGCTCAACGTCGGCTGATCCGGGGTCGCGGTCACCGGCAAGCCGTTTTTCCGCTGATAGGTGCGTAGCGCCTGCTGGGTCCCCGGCCCGACGAGCCCGTCGATCTTGCCGTGATACAGCCCCTCCTGCTGGAGCTTTTGCTGCATCTGCTGCACATCCGCTTGCGACATCCGCCCCCAATCGCCGCTCGATTGCTCAGCGCTCGCCTGATCGGCATTGTTGTTTTGGTTGTTGCCGCTCATCGACGGCGTCTGCGGCATCGACGCCCCCGCCTGCGGCGTCGTCTGCTGCATCGTGTCCCCGGCGTGCGGCGTGGCGGGCTGCATCACATCGCTCGAGGGGGTCTGCGCTGCCGACGGCGCAGCGGGAGCGGGGTTCGAGGCGTCGTTGCCGGCGGCGTATAGCGGGCCCGCCCCGGCGATGCCGAGGGCGATGGCCGATACTGTCGCGAGGATTAGCGTTCTCATCCATACCTCCGATATTTCTCGGTGCACGTTGTGCACATCTCGCTAACCCGGTCCTCGCGCAGCGGGTTCCGAGGCGGGCCGTGGGCGGCCGTCGACGGAAATCGCCGAGGAGCGGCGGCATCTCGGCGACGAAATGCCCGATCTGCGCCGGATGTTCGCCGGGGCCGACAAGATCGCCGCCGGCAGTGCGCCGCAGCCTTAAAAAAGACGCGGACTCGCTGGGCTCGCGTATGATCCGATCAGGTTGGATCGATAGTCGCCGCCCTCGCTTTCGCGAGGACGACGCGGTCTACTTTATCGCAACCCGCGCTAGGCGAGCGCCTTCTGCATTTCGAGGTCGTCCTCGATAAACGCCTGGACGGCTTCGTCGATGTCGGCGTCGGCGGCGAAGCCCAGAGCGGTGGCGCGGGGCGCTGCGAGCGCCTGCGGCCAGCCGGCGACGATCGCCTCGATCTCCGGGTCGTGCTGCCAGCGGATACGGGCATGGGCTGCTTCGCCGCCGGCCCGGCGCACCGCCTCGGCCATCTCGCCGACCGCGACCGAGAAGCCCGGCAGCTGCAGCGAGCGGTTGGCGCCAAACGCTTCGGCCGGCAATTCGTGGGCGCGATGTAGTGCCGCGACGACGCGCCGGGGAGAGGCCAGCGCCATGACGAGATCGGGCGAGACCGGGCAAACCGCATCTTTTCCGGCCAACGGCTCGCGGATGATCGAGGAGGCGAAGGTCGAGGCGGCGCGGTTGGGCAGCCCCGGCCGCACGACCACGGTCGGCAGCCGCAACGCGCGGCCGTCGACAAACCCCTTGCGGCTGTAGTCGTTGACCAGCAACTCGCCGATCGCCTTTTGCGTGCCGTAAGAGGATTGCGGGGTCAGCGGCGTGTCGTCGCCGACCGCAGGCGGCAAAGCGCCGCCATAGACCGCGAGCGAACTGGCGAACACGAGGCGCGGCCGGGTGCCGAGCGCGCGGCAGGCGTCGAGCACCGCGCGGGTGCCGTCGAGGTTGACGCGATAGCCGAGATCGGTGTCGGCCTCGGCCTGGCCGCTGACCACCGCGGCGAGATGGAACACCGCCGCGGTGCCTGTGGTCAGCAGGCGGCTCACCGTGTCGCGGTCGGCGATGTCGCCGGTCGCGAGCTTGAGCCGCCGATCCTGCGGCAACGGCAATGCCGGGGGCGCGTTGTCGAACAGCACCAATTCGTCGATCGGCCCGAGGCTGCTGCCGCGCTCCAAGAGCAGCAGCGCCACGCGGCGACCGAGAAAGCCGCAGCCGCCGGTTATGACGATCCGCATTGCGCAGGCTTCCGTCGGCCGCTAGCCGTGGATGCCGTAGCGCGTGGCCCAGCCAAGGCCGGCGCGGGTTTCGCCCTCGGGCCGGTATTCGCAGCCGATCCAGCCCGAATAGCCGATCTCGTCAAGCAGATCGAACAGGAACGGATAGTTGATCTCGCCGACATCAGGCTCGTGGCGGCCGGGGTTGCCGGCGATTTGGATATGCGGGTAGCGGCCGGCGAGCGCCTGGATATGGTGCGCGAGGTCGCCCTGCATGATCTGCACATGATAAAGGTCGAGCTGGAGCTGCAGATTGGGGTGGCCGACCTCGTCGATGACCCGCATCGCGTGGGTCGTCGTGTTCAGGAAATAGCCGGGGATGTCGCGGTTGTTGATCGGCTCGATGATGACGGTGACGCCGTCGCGCGCCGCGCGCTCGGCCGCGTAACGCAGATTCTCGGCGTACACCCGCTCGGCCGCGCCTCGGTCGCGGCCCTCCGGCACGAGGCCGGCCATCGCGTGCACAAGCCGGCAGCCGGTCGCCTTGGCGTAGACGAGCGCCTTGTCGACCCCGGCGCGAAACTCCGCCTCGCGGCCCGGCAGTGCCGCCATCCCGCGCTCGCCCGCGGCCCAGTCTCCGGGCGGCATGTTGAACAACGCCTGGACGAGCCCATGCCGGTGCAATGCCGCCGCGACGGTTTCCGGCGGCTGGTCGTAGGCGCCGAGATATTCGACCGCCTTGAAACCGCATTCCGCGGCGGCAGCAAACCGGTCAAGAAACCCGACGTCTTGAAAGATAAAGCTCAAATTCGCGGCGAATTTCGGCACGGCGCATCCTCCCGGCTCAGGCCCGCTACTCTTCCCGTCGCGCCGGCAAAACACAAGACCCAGAGGCTGCCCTTGCAGGCTTCCGTACGGCGGATCTCGGTCCGACGCAACGGTATTGACGGCTCAAGCCCCGCCCTACAGCTATAGGCCAGGGTTGATTTCCCTTGGGGGCGCTCGATTTGTGCGGGATGGCGCTCCTGCCACCGCCGATGATCCTCAGAACAAGAATGGTGAAAAGGGTGAAGATGAGAACGGTGCCCCCAAGCCGTATCAATGCAGGCGCGTAATGCAGGGCTTGGCTGGCTAGGATAAAGCCGATGCCACCTATAAAGCCTTTAAAGCCTTGGACGAGATCCTTCCTGGGATCGATCCGAGGTGAGCGTCGACGAGCAGTCAAACGTTGGGTGCGCCGCGCCTCGTTTGCGTGCAGCCAGCCCGCTCGCTACTGTTCTCGTCGCAGCGGGTGAACGGGAGAGGCGCGATGGGTGTGTTGCTGGGGGCGATCGCCGACGATTTCACCGGCGCCACTGATCTGTGCAACACCTTGGTGCGCCGCGGCATGCGCACGGTGCAGCTGATCGACGTGCCCGCCCCTGGGCGCGAGATCCCCGACGCCGAAGCGGTGGTCGTCGCATTGAAGACCCGCACGATCCAGGCCGCCGAGGCGATCGGCAAGAGCCTCGCCGCGCTTGGCTGGCTGCAACAGGCGGGCGCCCGACAGATCCTGTTCAAATACTGCTCGACCTTTGATTCGACCGATGCCGGCAATATCGGCCCGGTCGCCGAGGCGCTGATGACGGCGCTCGACACCGATTTCACCTTGTTTTGCCCGGCCTTTCCGGAAGCGGGGCGGACGATCTACAAGGGGTATCTGTTTGTCGGCGACGTGTTGCTGTCGGAGTCGGGGATGCGCGACCATCCGCTGACCCCGATGCGCGACCCGAGCCTTCTGCGGGTGTTGCAGCGGCAAAGCCGCGGCCGGGTCGGGCTGGTGCCGCAGGCCATCGTCGCGGGGGGCGCCGGGGCCATCCGCGACGCGTTTGCCGCGCTGCGTTTGGCCGGGTTTCGGCACGCGATCGTCGACGCGATCGACGGCGGGATGAGAGGACCGTCACGAGTTTGCCCCTGCGGAGGCAAGAGGTGCCGTCGTCACGAAATATAGGGATGCCGGCTAGACCTGCGTGTGCGCCAACCGGATTTTAGACTAGCGCACGACGTCTGCCCTCCCGACCCTTCCCCGCATGCGGGGAGGGAAGGGGAGGGGCTCGCCGAGAGCGCCGCTGCGATGAAAGTCGCCGCCGGTTTCCAGCCCGGCGCGGTCAT
>DATKHX010000409.1:0-3138 GCA_035510075.1 Allostellaceae bacterium | reverse complement strand
CGCGCATGCGCGGATCGCCGCGATCGATACGGCCGCGGCGGCCCAGGCTCCGGGCGTCGCGGCTGTCTATACCGGCAAGGACATGACGGCCGCGGGCGTCGGCGGGCTTCCCTGCGGCTGGCAGGTTCATTCGAAGGACGGCTCGCCTATGGCCGAGCCGCCGCATCCACCGCTGGCGGTCGACCATGTCCGCCACGTCGGCGACCCGGTCGCCGTCGTGATCGCGGAGACCTTGGAGCAGGCGCGTGAAGCCGCCGACCTGCTCGAGGTCGACTATGTCGAGGAGCCGTCCGTCGTCGACCCCGCCGAGGCGTTGAAGCCGGGGGCGCCGCTGGTCTTTGCCGACGTGCCGGGCAACCTCTGCTACGACTGGGGCCTCGGCGATCTCGCCGCGGTCGATGCCGCCTTCGCCAAGGCGGCGCGCGTCGTCAGGCTCGACCTCGTCAACAACCGGCTCGTCCCCAACGCGATGGAGCCGCGCGCCGCGATCGGCGAGTTCGACCGTGCCACCGGCGACTACACGCTCTACACGACAAGCCAGAACCCGCATGTGATCCGGCTCTTGATGGGTGCCTTCGTCCTCCACATCCCCGAGGCGAAACTGCGCGTCGTCGCCCCCGATGTCGGCGGCGGCTTCGGCTCGAAGATCTACCATTACGCGGAAGAGGCGATCGTCACCTGGGCCGCCGGCAAGCTGCGCCGCCCGGTCAAATGGACCGCCGAGCGCTCGGAAAGCTTTATGTCCGACGCGCATGGCCGCGACCACGTCACCCACGTCGAATTGGCGCTCGACGCGGACGCGAAGTTTCTGGCGCTGAAGGTCTCGACCATCGCCAATATGGGCGCCTACCTGTCGACCTTCGCGCCGTGCATCCCGACGTACCTGTACGGAACCCTGCTCGCCGGCACCTATACGACCCCCGCGATCTACGTCGAGACCAAGGCGGTGTTCACCCACACCGTCCCGGTCGACGCCTATCGCGGCGCCGGCCGCCCCGAGGCGACGTTTCTGTTGGAACGCATCGTCGACCTCGCCGCCGACGAACTCGGCATCGACCCGGCCGAATTGCGCCGGCGCAATTTCATCCCGAAGGACGCCTACCCGTACCAGACGCCGGTGGCATTGCAATACGACAGCGGCGATTACGGCGCCACCCTCGAACTGGCGCTGAAGGCGGCGGATTACGCCGGTTTCGAGGCTCGTCGCCGAGAGGCAATGGCGCGCGGCAAATTGCGCGGCATCGGCATCGCCACCTATATCGAGGCGTGCGGCATAGCCCCCTCGGCGGTGGTCGGCTCGCTAGGCGCTCGCGCCGGACTCTATGAGAGTGCCGCCGTCAGGGTTCATCCGACCGGCAGCGTCTCGGTCCTGACCGGCTCGCACAGCCATGGCCAGGGCCACGAAACGACCTTTTCGCAACTCGTCGCCGACCGGCTCGGGATTCCGATCGAGAGCATCGAGATTGTCCACGGCGACACCGACAAGATCCCCTATGGCATGGGGACCTACGGTTCGCGCTCGCTCGCGGTCGGCGGCTCGGCGATCGTCCAGGCGATGGACAAGGTCGTCGCCAAGGGCCGCAAGATCGCCGCCCACCTGCTCGAAGCGGCCGAGGCCGATGTCGAATTCGCCGACGGCAAGTTTTCGGTCGCCGGCACCGACCGCTCGAAAAGCTTTGGCGAGGTGGCGCTGACCGCATATGTGCCGCACAACTATCCCGAGGATTTGGAGCCGGGGCTCGACGAGACCGCATTCTACGACCCGAAGAACTTCACCTACCCGTCGGGCGCGCATGTCGCCGAGATCGAGATCGACCCCGAAACCGGGCATCTGACGGTTCTCAACTTCACCGCGTCGGACGATTTCGGGCGGATCGTCAACCCGATGATCGTCGCCGGGCAGGTGCATGGCGGGCTCGCCCAAGGGATCGGCCAGGCTCTGCTTGAGGGCTGCGTCTACGACAAGGAGACCGGGCAGTTGCTGACCGGCTCCTACAACGATTACGCGATGCCGCGCGCCGCCGACCTGCCCAACTTTGCGTTGTCGACCAACGTCACGCTTTGCACGCACAACCCGCTCGGCGTCAAAGGCTGCGGCGAAGCGGGCGCGATCGGCGCGCCGGCCGCGGTCACGAACGCCGTCGTCGACGCGCTAAAGCCGCTGGGCGTCCGCCATCTCGACATGCCGGCCACCCCCGAGCGGTTGTGGCGCGCGATCCAAGAGCACCGCCAACCGCTCGCCGCGGATTAGCGCAGCAGGCCGAAAATTGATCAACTGCTTGCTGTTGCCATCTTTGTCATGGCCGGGCTTGTCCCGGCCATCCACGCTTACCGGCATCGCCCGCGATCGCGTCTCGTGGATACCCGGAACAAGTCCGGGAACAAGTCCGGGCATGACGGGCAAGAGAAAGGCCGCCCGCGGTGCGGCGCCGATGCGAGAGTAGGGAGAACTCCGATGTACGAATTCAACTATCACAAGCCGACGAGCCTCGACGAGATCGCGAACCTCCTCGGCGCCCACGAGGAGGCGAAGCTCGTCGCCGGCGGTATGACTCTGATCCCGACCCTGAAGCAGCGGCTCGCCAAGCCGTCGGACTTGGTCGACCTCGCCGCCATCCCGTCCTTGCGCGGCATCACCGATGCCGGCGACGCGATCGTGATCGGAGCGATGACCCGGCACGGCGAGGTGCACAATTCGCCGGTCGTCAAAGCGGGTATTCCGGCATTGGCGGCGATGGCTGGGCTGATCGGCGACCCGGCGGTGCGCAACCGCGGCACGATCGGCGGCTCGATCTCGAACAACGACCCCGCGGCCGACTATCCCGCCGCGTTGATCGCCCTTGGCGCCACCGTCCACACGACCAAGCGCGAGATCGCGGCCGAGGCGTTCTTTACCGGCATGTTCGAGACCGCACTTGAGCCCGACGAGGTCGTGACCGCGGTGCGGTTTCCGAAAACGCCATCCGCGAACTACCAGAAATTCCGCAACCCGGCCTCGCGCTACGCGATCGTCGGCGTTTTTGTCGCGCGTACGCCCGCCGGCGTCCGGGTCGCCGTGACCGGCGCCGGCCCGAGCGTGTTCCGCGTCCCCGCAATGGAAACCGCGCTCGCGCAAAACTTCACCCCCGACGCGATCAA
>DATKHX010000408.1:0-4120 GCA_035510075.1 Allostellaceae bacterium | reverse complement strand
AGGCCCTGATCGTCGGGGCCTCGCGAAGACAGGAGAAAAGGATGACGAAGACCATCACCTGCGCCGAGCTGCGGTCCCGCGCGGGCTGGAGGAGCTTCAAGCTCTGTTCCGGAGCCTTGATGCCGAGCTGCTGCGCACGGAACCGGGTTCGTTCGAGCGTACGACAGTGCTCGCCAGCCTGGAAAACGTCAGCCGCGCTTGGCGACATGCCGGGCCCGGCAGCCCTACCCGCGTCCGACGCCATAGCTCTACCGACCCCGCGGCGTTGCGCCCGCCGGGTCGGTTTTTTCCTCGAACCAAAGCGCCCACGACAAACCAGGTAGGGGCTTTGATCGGCCCAATCGCTGGCGCGAAACTGGCGCGTAACAGCGCTCTTTCGGGCTCCAAATGGCTCGTTTCGGCTCCCAATTGATCCTCTAAACACCAGTAAGTTCAGTTAGTTACGGCTTGCGGCCGCGCTTGCCAAGGTTTGGGTCGAGGGTTCGAATCCCTTCGCCCGCTCCAAAATTATCACCACATACCAAAAGCTCATATGAGCGGCGCCATGAGGCGGCGTCTCCTATTCATAGCCATGGTGTCCACATGGTGTCCGCCGCCTAGAATCGGCCCTGGGTCCAAGATCCGTTCTACGGTCACCTGTTCGTGTTCCGCGGCCGGCGCGGGAGCTTAACGACATAGTGCACCCCTTCCGGTCAGAATCCCGTGAGCCGAAGGGTCTTATCACATTGGAAACGCTTATAGAACCTGGGCTGACGGCCCACGATCTCGCATACGCCCCCTGGAGCCTGATGGGGTGGATGGCCCCTTTGGGCATCGAGCAATGCGAATCTTTCAGGTTTCTTGTTAGCGCAGCGCGCGACGAAGCAATCCCGCCGCCACGACCGTCGGCGCGAACCATCTGCCCGCTCGTGGCGCCGGTCGCGCGTCAGACGCGGTCGAGCGCCTGGTCGAGATCGGCGATCAGATCGGCCTCCCCTTCGAGCCCGGCCGACAGCCGCACCAAGGCGTCGCCGATGCCGAGCTCGGCGCGGGCCTCGGGCTTGAGCCGCGAATGCGTGGTCGTCGCCGGGTGGGTGACGAGGCTTTTCGAATCGCCGAGATTGTTCGAGATGTCGACGAGCCGCAGCGCATTCAAAAAGCGAAAGCAGCCTTCCTTGTCGCCGGCAACGTCGAACGAGACGAGGGTGCCCCCTGCCGTCATTTGGCGCTGCGCCAATTCGTATTGCGGGTGGCTCGGCAGCCCGGGGTAGATCACGCGGCCGACCTTTGGGCGAGCTTCCAGGAATTGGGCGATCGCGGCGGCGGTGCGGCACTGCCGTTCGACCCGCAATTCGAGCGTCTCCAGCCCCTTCAGGAGGAGCCAGGCGTTGAACGGGCTCAACGACGGCCCGGTATGCCGGTAGAACAGGCCGAGATCGTTCTTGATGAAGCTTTCGGAGGCTAAAATCGCACCGCCGAGAGAGCGCCCCTGCCCGTCGATGTGCTTGGTCGCCGAATAGACGACGACATCGGCGCCGAGCGCCAACGGCTTTTGCAATAACGGCGAGGCAAAGACATTATCGACGACCAAGAGCCCGCCGGCGCGGTGCGTCAGGCGCGCCACTTCGGCGAGATCGACGATCTCCATCGCCGGGTTTGACGGGCTTTCGCAAAAAGCGGCTGCCGCACCGCCGGCCAGTGCGGTTTCCCAGGCGCCAAGGTCGCGCCCGTCGACGAGCACGGTCTCGATGCCCCAGCGCGGGAGCAATTCGGAGATGATGTAATGGCACGAGCCGAAGAGGGCACGGCTCGCCACCACCTTCTGCCCGGCGCGCAGCCGGCACAGCAAGGCCGCGAACACCGCCGACATGCCGCTCGCGGTGGCGCGGCAGGCCTCGGCCCCCTCGATCCGCCGCAGCCGCTCCTCGAACATCGCCACCGTCGGGTTGCGGTAGCGCGAATAGACATAGCGCGAGCCGTCCTGGGCAAAGGCGGCTTCGGCCGCGGCGGCATCGTCGTAGACAAAGCCCGAGGTCATGAACAATGCCTCGCAGGTCTCGTCATATGGGCTGCGGGTGGCGCCGCCGCGCACTAAAATCGTGGCGGGCGAGACGGTTTCGGCAAGGTCGGCGGGCAACACGGGCTTGGTCATCGGCAGCTCTCTCCAATCCGAGGGCCGCGCCGATGCCGGGCAACAAAAAGCCCCGGTCCCGCGCGGGCCAGGGCTCCTTTCAGAACACCCGACCTTTTAGCGCTTCTTTAACGTGGCCGCAAGCCGGTCGGCTCAAATCCACCACGATCGCTGGCGTTCTAGCCCGACCGGCGCGGGGCTGTCAAGGGCGCGCAGGCCCGGGTAGCGCTCAGTGACGGGGCGCTGCTGCCTCGACGCTCACAAATGGAGGCCGCGGTCGAGCACGATAGTGGTGTATTCGCGATAGCTCATGCCGAGCGCCTGCGCGCGAGCGAGCCGGGCGAGGGCGATCTCGCGCGGCGGCGTCTTCCACGCCTTCTGATGCGCCTTGCGCCAGCAGAAGGCCCGCCACCCCGCTTCCGGGTCGAGCGGCGGTCCGCGATTGTGCCCGATTGGGGGTGGAGCAAACGCCGCCATTCCCGACATCGTCAGCCCTTTGTTCGACCTCGTCCAGGGTGACGAACTTTACGGTTTTCCCGAAGGCGGCGCGGAGCCGGGGATGGCGATATGCTGAAGCCGCGACGTCGATGCGGCGCCAGGCAGCGCCGATCGCGTCGGCATTTGGCGATAACTTGATACTCATAAATGGTATGCATGATCCTTGAGGTTCGGTCGTGGCCGCGACCTTGCTCAAGGAGGAGTACAACCCAGCTTTGCACGCATCGAGCGAACCCACGCGGGGTCAGTCCGCGCCCACGCTGATCATCGGCGCTACCCGTTCCGGGACCAGCTGGCTCGGCAAGATCTTCGACAGCCACCCAAATGTGCTCTATCGCCACGAGCCCGACGACGTGATCCGGCTCAAGGCGCTGCCCCTCGTCTGCCCGGTCGAGGATATCCCGCGTTATGTCGACGCGGCGCAGCGCTACGTGGCGCGGCTGACGGCGGTGCGGCAAATCAAAGCCTCCGGCACCTGGCCGGTATTCGCGAAGCAATTTCAGCCGTTCCCGGCTCCGTTCGTTCGGCGCGCGCTGGTGCTGGGCGTGCGCGCGGCACAGGAAGTGTCTCCGGCTGCGGACTGGCTGAAACGCATCGCGATCCCCGACCTGATCAGCGGCGGCCGGTCGCAGATAAGCTACGTCGTCAAATCCGTCAGCATGCTGGGCAATGCCGCCTTGCTCGCGGCAGCACTGCCCGAGAGCCGGATCATTGCCGTCTTCCGCCATCCCTGCGGTTACATTGCCTCGATCAAGCGCGGGCTGTCGGATCGCATAATGGGCCGCGATCCGTCGCGCCCGATGGTATTGGCGACCACCCGGGCTCGCGAGCTCGGTTTCACCAAAGAACGCTACAATCAAATGCCGGTTCTCGACTGCCATGTCTGGGCGTGGGCGTTTCTGCATGCCAAGCTGTTCGAGGAGACGGCGAAGCTGCCGAATGTACACCTCCTGCGTTATGAAGATCTGTGTCGCGATCCGATGGCGCAAGCGCAAGAGCTGCTGGCGTTCGCCCACCTAGCCTGGGCGGAGGAGACCGGCAATTTCATCGAACGGAGCACGCGCAGCAGCGGCCGCGAGCGATACTTCAGCCTCTTCCGAAATCCGATGGAAGCGGCAACAAAGTGGAAGCGAGAGCTTTCCGCCGATGAGATCGCGCATTTCACCGGCATTGTCGAGCAGGTGCTGCCGGCCGGGCTCGTCTGGTGATTGCCGCGCTGTTGTGCCTCGACAACCTTCGGGGATGACGTGTTTGGTCGCCTCTTATGGACATGTTTGGAGCGGGGTCAGAGTGGGTCCGCGGCGCGGGGCCGGTCAGCCTAGCGCGCGTGACGCGACCGACCTCTTGGCCTGGTGCACTATCGAAGGGCGATTTGGTCCGCGGGCCGAGGATGCTCGCAAGGGGGCGCGGTGGTAGCGGGGGAGGGATTTGAACCCCCGACCTTGGGATTATGATTCCCCTGCTCTAACCAGCTGAGCTACCCCGCCGCGCGCCCGGATATAGGAGATGGGG
>DATKHX010000407.1:0-6886 GCA_035510075.1 Allostellaceae bacterium | reverse complement strand
ACCAGCGTGAACAGCTGCTCTTGCGTATACGGAAGCACACGCTGCTCGGCATGGGTCGGCATCGCAGCGGGATCAGCCGGCGGCGGCGAGCTTGGCGATGCGGGCGGCGCGCAGCCGCGCGAAATCCCCCCCCGCATGGTACGACGACCGGGTCAGGGGCGAGGCCGCGACCAGCAAGAAGCCTCTGCCAAGCCCAAGGCTCTTGTAGACGGCAAATTCTTCGGGCGTCATAAAGCGCGCAATTGCGTGATGCTTTGCCGTCGGCTGCAGATATTGCCCGATGGTCAGGAAGTCGACTTGCGCAGAGCGCAAATCGTCCATGACCTGCAGCACTTCCGTCTTGTCTTCGCCGAGGCCCACCATGATCCCCGATTTGGTAAACAATGCCGGATCGAGCCGCTTGGCCTGATCGAGTAGGCGCAGCGAATGAAAATATCGCGCGCCCGGCCTTACCTCGGCGTAAAGACGCGGCACGGTTTCGAGATTGTGATTGAAGACGTCGGGCCGGGCCGCGACGACGGTTTCGAGCGCGCCCTCCTTGTGCAGAAAATCGGGGGTCAGGACCTCGATCGTCGTCGCCGGGGCGGCGGCGCGGATGGCCACGATCGTTCGGGCGAAATGCCGCGCCCCGCCATCGTCGAGATCGTCGCGGTCGACCGAGGTAACGACGACGTGCGCCAGGCCGAGGGCGGCCACGGCCTCGCCGACACGCTGCGGCTCGTCGCGATCGGGCAGATTGGGCCGACCGGTCGCGACATTGCAAAAGGCGCAGGCGCGCGTGCACACCCGGCCGAGGATCATGACCGTCGCGTGTTTTTGCTGCCAGCACTCGCCGATGTTCGGGCAGGCGGCTTCCTCGCAGACGGTATTGAGATGCAGCTCGCGCATCAGCCGTCGCGTCGCCAGGTATTCGGGCGCGCCCGGCGCCTTGACCCGCAGCCAGTCCGGCTTGCGCGGGATCGGACTGTCCGGCCGATGCGCCTTTTCCGGATGGCGAATGGGCGCTGCCGCCGGCCCGCTGGGAATCGTCATCGGCTAGAAGTGGATGGCACGCCCGTAAGCGTCAAGCACGGCCTCGTGCATCGTCTCCGAGATGGTCGGGTGAGGGAAGATCGTGCGGATCAGCTCGGCCTCGGTCGTCTCCAGAGTCTTTGCGATCGCGTAGCCTTGGATCAGCTCGGTGACATCGGCGCCGATCATATGGGCCCCCAACAACTCGCCGGTCTTGCCGTCGAACACCGTCTTGACCAACCCTTCGGGCTCGCCGAGCGCGATCGCCTTGCCGTTGCCGATAAATGGAAAATGCCCGATTTTGACTTCATATCCGGCCTCGCGCGCGGCCATTTCGGTCAACCCGACGCTCGCGACCTGCGGACGGCAATAGGTGCAGGCCGGGATGTTGCGGGTATCGAGCGGCTGGACGTCGTTGACGCCGGCGATATGCTCGACGCAGATCACCCCTTCGTGCATCGCCTTGTGCGCGAGCCAGGGTGCGCCTACCAGATCGCCGATCGCGTAGATTCCGGGCTCGCCGGTGCGTAGCCATTCGTCGACGACAACATGGGTATGCTGGACCTCGACAGCGGTGTTTTCGAGGCCGATATCCTCAACATTGGCGACGATCCCGACCGCGAGAATGACCTTTTCGACCGCGAGATCGAACGCCTTTCCTGCGGCTTCGACCCGCGCCGTCACCTGACCAGAATTGCGCTCCAGCGTCTTCACCATCGCTTCGGAGTGGATTTTGATTCCTTGCTTTTCAAACGACTTACGAGCGAAAGCTGAGATTTCATTGTCCTCGACCGGCAACACCCTATCGAGCACCTCAACGACCGTAACATCGGCCCCCATGTCGCGATAAAAGCTGGCGAATTCGATGCCGATTGCACCCGATCCGACGACCAACAGGGATTTTGGAATCGCCGAGGGGACCATCGCCTCCTTGTAGGTCCACACCAGCTTGCCGTCGGGTTCGAGCCCCGGCAACGAACGCGCCCGCGCCCCGGTCGCCAGAATGATGTGAGGTGCCGCGAGGTCGGCGGCCGCTGCGCCGTCCTTTTCGACCGCGAGCCGTCCCTGCCCCACAAGCCGGCCCTGCCCGTCGAGCACTTCGACCTTGTTCTTTTTCAACAGATATGCGACGCCGTTGGACAATTGTTTAGCGACGGCGCGCGACCGGGCCACCACCTTGGCCGCGTCGTAGCGGATATCCTGCGCCGAAAACCCATATTGATCGAGGTGTTGCAGGATGTGGTAGATCTCGGAACTGCGCAGCAGCGCCTTGGTCGGAATGCAACCCCAATTGAGACAAATGCCGCCCAACTGATCGCGCTCGACTAGCGCTGTCTTCATCCCGAGCTGCGCCGCGCGGATCGCGGCGACATAGCCTCCCGGCCCGCCGCCGACGACGATCAGATCATACGAGGTGTCCGGCATCAGCGTGTCTCCGGCTCGCTCCCTCGCCCCGCTTGCGGGCAGACGGTTGGGGTAAGGAGCGAGCCGGCGAGCAGCGGCAAGCCATTTCGTGCCGCTTTCACAAGAGCATCGTCAGCGGATCCTCGACGAGCTGTTTGAAAGCGGCGAGGAATTGGGCGCCGACGGCACCATCGACGGCACGGTGATCACACGACAAAGTGCAGTTCATCACGGTGGCGATTGCCAAGGCACCGTTTTTGACGACCGGGCGCTGCTCGCCGGCACCGACCGCCAGGATGCCGCCATGCGGCGGGTTGATCACCGCGGCAAACTCGCGGACCCCGAACATGCCAAGGTTCGAGATCGAGAAGGTGCCGCCCTGGAATTCGTCGAGCTTCAATTTTCCAGCGCGGGCGCGCGCGACAAGGTCCTTGGTTTCGTTGGCGATGGTTGCAAGACCCTTGCGGTCGGCCTGCTTGACGATCGGCGTGATCAGCCCGTCGTCGAGCGCTACCGCGACGGCGATGTCGACCGTATCCCATTGCAGGATCGCTTTGTCGGTCCACGAGGCGTTCGCCGCCGGCACCCGACGCAGAGCGAGTGCTGCGGCACGGATTACAAAGTCATTTACGGAAATCCGATAAGCCTCTGATTTATCATTTAGATCGGTGCGAAAGCGCAATAGCTCGTCGATTTCGCAGCCGATCGTCAGGTAAAAATGCGGAACGGTCTGTTTTGATTCGGTCAGCCGCCGGGCGATAACCCGGCGCATCGCGTTGAGCGTCCGCTCGGTGTAGGGCGGATTGCCGGCGAGTGCGAGCACCCGTTCTTTGGTTACGGCCGTCGCCGGCACCGGAGCAAGCGGTGGCGCTGATGGCGCCGGCGCCCGTGCCGCGTTGGCTTGCGCTGCCGTTGCAGCGGCCGTCGCCGCCGGCTGACGCGCGGCCAGTATTGCGGCTTCGATATCGGATTTGACGATCCGGCCTTGCGGGCCGGAGCCGGTTATCGCGGCGAGATCGAGGCCGGCTTGCTGCGCCATGCGGCGCGCCAGCGGGCTCGCAAAAATTCGCCTGTCATGGCCGTTCCCGGCGGGCGGCGCCGGCCTCGCGACTTGCGGCGGCGTATCTGCGCTGGCAGGTGGTGTGGCGGGAGCGGCTGTTCGAGCCGGCGGCGGTTCGGATGATTTGGCTAGCGACGAGGCGTCTTCGCCCTCGCCGAGCAACAGCGCGATCGGCTGGTTGACCTTGACCCCTTGCGTCCCCTCGGGGACCAGGATCTTGCCGACCCGGCCGTCATCGATGGCCTCGACCTCCATCGTCGCCTTATCGGTTTCGATTTCGGCAAGCACATCGCCCGAACGCACCTCGTCGCCCTCCCGCTTCAACCACTTGGCAAGATTGCCCTCGGTCATGGTCGGCGACAGCGCCGGCATCAGAATTTCGATCGGCATGTCCAAATCACCCGGTCATTGCGAGGTGACGAGAGGCCGCCGAAGCAATCCCGACATAGTTGCACCCCGCCCATCGGGATTGCCTCGCTTCGCTCGCAATGACATCGATCGCGGCTAGCGGTAGGCGATTTCGCGGGCGGCGGCAGCGATGTCCTCGACCTGCGGCACGGCCAGGTGCTCGAGATTAGCGGCATAGGGCAACGGCACGTCCTTGCCGCTTACACGCCTTACCGGGGCGTCGAGCCAGTCGAAGCATTGTTCCATGATCAGCGCCGCGATCTCGGCGCCAATTCCGGCGAATGGCCATCCCTCCTCGACGGCGACGATGCGGTTGGTCTTTTTGACCGAAGCCGCGATAGTCCCGATGTCGAACGGGCGCAGGCTCCGCAGATCGATGACTTCTGCCGAAATTCCGATTCTTCCGAGCTCTTCGGCGGCTTGCAGCGCCAGCTTTACCATGCGCGAGAACGCGGTAATCGTCACGTGGTCGCCGGCCCGCGCGACGCGGGCCTTGCCGATCGGCACCAGAAATTCGGGATCGTCGGGAACCGCGAAACTTTCGCCGTAAACGAGCTCATGCTCGAGGAAAACGATCGGGTTCGGGTCGCGGATCGCCGACTTCAGCAACCCTTTGTGATCGGCGCCGGTATAGGGCGCGACAACCTTGAGCCCGGGGCAATGCGCATACCAGCTCGCATAGCATTGCGAATGCTGCGCCGCGACGCGGGCGGCGATGCCGTTTGGCCCGCGAAACACGATCGGGCAGCCCATTTGGCCACCCGACATATAGCGTGTCTTTGAGGCAGAATTTATAATTTGATCAATTGCCTGCATCGCGAAGTTGAAGGTCATGAATTCGACGATCGGACGCAGACCGGCAAACCCCGCGCCAACTCCGAGCCCGGCAAATCCCTGTTCTGTGATCGGCGTGTCGATGACCCGCCGCGCGCCGAATTCCTGCAGCAGCCCCTGGCTCACCTTGTAGGCGCCCTGGTACTCGGCAACCTCTTCGCCCAACAGGAACACCGCGTCGTCGCGCCGCATTTCTTCGGCGATCGCGTCGCGCAACGCCTCGCGCACGGTAATCGTACGGGTGGCCCCGGTGTATTCGGGCTCCGCCGGCGGAGCAGCGCGCGAGGGCGCGGGCGGGGCGGCAGGCGGCTGCGGCGACCGCGCCAGCGGTCTTTCGTCGCGCGGAACCTGCTCATGTCCGTTGCCCGAGGGCGCCGGCCTGCTGCTGCCGGTCACCTCTTCGCCATTGCCGGCGATCACCGCGATCGGCGTGTTGACGGCAACATGGTCGGTGCCTTCTGGAATGACGATCTTGGCGAGCACACCCTCGTCGATCGCCTCGACCTCCATCGTCGCCTTGTCGGTTTCGATTTCGGCGAGCACATCGCCCGAATGCACTGCGTCGCCCTCGCTTTTGAGCCAGCGCGCGATCTTGCCTTCAGTCATCGTCGGCGACAGCGCCGGCATCAGGACTTCGGTTGCCATGGCTTATCGCATCCCCCGCGGCCCGGCCGCGTAACGGAGCCGGATTTCGCCCTTTCGGGCCGTGTTCGCGAATAAATAATCAGCGCCTGGTCAAGCGTCGACCAGCACATCCGTCCACAGCTCGGCATAATCGGGTTCGGGGCTATCCTGAGCGAATTGCGCGGCCTCGGCGACGCGGCTGCGGGCTTCCGCCTCGATCTGCTTCAACGAGGCTTCGTCGGTTCCGCCCTCGACCAGCCGATGGCGGGCCTGATCGATCGGATCGTGCTCGGTGCGCATCCGGTCGACCTCGTCGCGAGTGCGATATTTGGCAGGGTCCGACATCGAATGACCACGATAGCGATAGGTCATCATTTCAAGGATCAGCGGCCCCTGCCCCGACCGCGCGTGCTCGGCGGCGGCAAGCCCGGCCTCGTGCACCGCCAACACGTTCATGCCGTCGACCTGCTCGCCCGGAATGCCGTAAGCAGTGCCGCGATGGAACAGATCGGTGCGGGCCGACGCCCGGTCGATCGAGGTTCCCATTCCGTAGCGGTTGTTTTCGATGACATAAACGATCGGCAGCTTCCACAATGCCGCCATGTTGAAGCTTTCGTAAACCTGGCCCTGATTGATCGCGCCGTCGCCGAGATAGGTGACCGAAATCAGCCCGTTGTCGCGGTAGCGGTGAGCGAAGGCGAGCCCGGTCCCGATCGGCACCTGCGCGCCGACAATGCCGTGGCCGCCGAAGAAATTCTTGTCGCGGCTGAACATGTGCATCGAGCCGCCCTTGCCATGCGAGTACCCGGTACGGCGCCCCGTCAATTCGGCCATGACGCCTTTGGGATCCATGCCGCAGGCCAGCATATGGCCATGATCGCGATAGGAAGTGACGATCGTGTCGCCCTCCTTGAGCGCCGCCTGCATGCCGACGACCACCGCCTCCTGACCGATATAGAGATGGCAGAAGCCGCCGATCAGCCCCATCCCGTACATTTGGCCGGCGCGCTCCTCAAAGCGCCGTATCAGCAGCATGTCGCGGTAAAAGCCGAGCAACTCCTTTGGCGACGCGTCGAGTTCGGCGACTGCGACCGGCTTGCCCTTGCGTGTTGCCGCCATTCCGTCTCCTCCGGGCACCCGCCCGAAATCCCGCCGAAAGCCGCGCGGAGCATGCCGGCAGATTGCCGCCTTTGCAACGGGGACCTGCGCAAATCCTTGGGGCGCCGCGGGAACCGGTCAGTCGTCGGCTCTTGCGAACCGGCGGCCTACAGCAGCGTTCAGCGGGAGGCGGCGGTTGCGTCTCGCATGATGACCAGCTCGTTGGGAGCGACGAGGTTTAGGCTCGCCCTCACCCGTTCGTCGAGCAGATCGGGGTCGAGATGGCCGGGGCTGAGATCGGAGACCTTCCTCGTGAGCGCCACGCGTTCTGCCTGAAAAGCCGCGAGCTTGGAGTCTTCCTTTTGGATTTGTTCGGTTAAACGCCGCCAAGCCAGCAACCCGCGGTCGCCGATGACGAGGTTGTATGCGAAGTAGCCGGTCAGCGCG
>DATKHX010000406.1:0-2430 GCA_035510075.1 Allostellaceae bacterium | reverse complement strand
GAAGAGGTCGACGACGCGATCCGCGCGGCCGGCGGCACCGCGACCCTCGTCCCCTTCGACCTGCGCGAGTTCATCAAGATCGACGAGTTGGCGGCCGCCCTCCTCGACCGCTATGGCCGGCTCGACATCCTCGTCGGCAATGCCGGCGAGTTCGGGATTTTCTCGCCGCTCGGGCATATCCCGCCGTCGATCTGGGCTGAGGTCGTGGACCTGAACCTGACCGCGAATTGGCGACTGATCCGAGCGATGGACCCGCTGTTGCGCGCGGCACCCGCGGGGCGCGCGATTTTTGTGACGAGCGCCATCGGGCGCGACAGCCTCGCCTACTGGGGTCCCTACGCGGTCAGCAAGACCGCGCTCGAAATGCTGGTCCGGATCTACGCCGCCGAAATCGCCAAGACACAGGTGCGGGCCAACCTGGTCGACCCCGGCCCGTTGCGCACGCGGCTGCGCGCCCGCGCCTTCCCCGGCGAGGACCCGAACTCGCTGCCGCCGCCCGAGACCGTCACCGATCTCTTCCTCGACCTCGCCTCGCCCGATTGCACCCGCAACGGCGACAACCTGGCTGTCGTTCCGGAATCGAGGAAGTAACCCGGTAAGCCCACGGGCTCAGGCTTTCGCAGAAGCGGCTGTGAACGATCAGACGACGATGGCAACCAGATTGGCCTCCACTCGCGGCGCGCCGATGCGCCGCGGTTGGAATCGGTCTAGCCGTGCTTGGGGTCGTCCTTCGGCGGCGGATCGCGGTCCAGCACTTCCTGAATCCGTTTCGGGTCGACGCGGATTTCGACGCCGGCGCGCTCCTCTTGCAGCAGCATCGGCGAGCGCGAGTCGCGCTGACCCCAGCCGCGGTTCAAGGCCTCCGACAATTCGGCCAACGCCAGGTTAGCGACCCGCATCGGCACGTTGAAATCGCGGCCGAGCTGGGTGGCGAGCGTCACATCCTTGTGCGCGAGGCGCAGCGCGAATGCGGCGGGATCGTAGGTGCCGGGCAGAAACTGGTCGATCAACCCGTCGAAGGTCCGTCGGCGGCCAGTGGCACCATCGCGCACCGCTTCCCACAACGCGAGCGGCTCGACCCCGGCCTTGACCCCGACCGTGAACATCTCGGCGAGGGCGGTCTGGATGCAGTAGCCCGCACCATTGTGCACGAGCTTGGCGACCGAGCCGGCACCGATCGGGCCGACATAGCGCGCCTTGTCGCCCATCGCGTCGAGCACGGTCTTGTATCGGTTGAAGATCTGCTCGTCGCCGCCGACCCACAGCGCGAGCTTGCCGGTGCGCGCGCCGCGCGGCCCGCCGCTGACCGGCGAGTCGAGCATGTAGACATCGCGCTCGGCAAAGGCGGCGTTGATCCTGCGCACGACCGTCGGCGAATTGGTCGAGAGATCGAAATAGGCCTTGCCGCGACTCATCCCGCTCAAGAGACCGTTGTCGCCGAGGGCCACCGCCTCGACCTCGGGCGGCCCCGGCAGCGAGGTGAACACGACCTCCGCGGCTTCGGCGACCGCGCGCGGGTGGTCCGCCCATACGGCACCAGCGGCGAGATAGGGTTCGGCCGCAGCGCGGCGCAGGTCATGAACGACGAGGTCGTGCCCGGCCTTTTGCAGGTTCGCGGCCATGCCCGAACCCATCATCCCCAATCCGATGAACCCGATCTTCATCTCGCCCTCCCGCGATCCGCTGCCGGTGCCAGCCAGTGCTATTTGGCGGCGCTATTTCTCGAACACGTCCTTGGCGACGAGGGCCGCAGTCATCGCCGCCGGCCAACCGGCGTAAAACGCGAGATGGGTGATCACTTCGCCGAGCTCGTTCTTCGTAAGGCCGTTGTCGAGCGCACGCTGGAGATGGCCGACGAGCTGCTTTTCGCGGCCGAGTGCTATCAACGTGGCACAGGTGATCAGGCTGCGGTCGCGCTTGGAGAGGCCCGAGCGCTCCCAGACTTCGCCGAACAGCACGCGTTCGCTGAGATCGATCAGCCCCGGGACGATATTGCGGACCTGGTCGCGAGCCGAGGAGGGTTGCGATTGCGCCATGGTTTTCTCCTTTGTCAGATCTAGCGGTTCCTTCCGCAAAGAGCGTAGCACGTGCCCGCGGCGCCCGGCCAGAATTACGGCGCTCTTCCGGGCGGCGGGATCGTCAATCAACCGGCAACGCCCGGGATTGGCGGTCTCAGTTCCGCCATACAAGGGCTGACGACATCGCGTAGCTCCAGACGGCGCTGAGCGCGGCGCCACCGAGCCCCGCCAGCCACCATCGCCAACCGCCGGCAAACAGATGCGAGGCGATGACGACGTTGGCCGCCGCACCCACGCCGCATACCGCGAAAAAGGCGAAAAGGCCGCGCAGCAATGCTCGGCCGCGCAGGCGCCGGTCGCGGTAGGTCACGATGTTGTTCAGCAGATAGTTGCCGGTCATGGCCGCCAACGT
>DATKHX010000405.1:0-4872 GCA_035510075.1 Allostellaceae bacterium | reverse complement strand
AGCTCCTGCCGTTCGCCGGAGCGGCGGTCCTTGATCTCGACCGTGCCGGCGGCAAGGCCGCGCGGGCCGACGACGACCTGCTCGGGCAAGCCGATCAAATCCATCGTCGCGAATTTGGCGCCTGGCGACTCGTCGCGGTCGTCGTACAGCACCTCGACCCCGGCATTCAGCAGTTTGCCGTAGAAATCGTCGGCGGCGGCGCGGCAGCGGGCGTCGCCCGCGCGCAAATTGATCAGCCCGACTCGGTAGGGCGCCACACTCTCCGGCCAGATGATGCCGGCCTCGTCGTGGTTCGCTTCGATCAGGGCACCGACCAGCCGCGACACGCCGATGCCGTAGGAGCCCATTTCGAGCGCCACCGGCTCGCCCTCGGGGCCGGCCACGACCGCCCCCATCGGCCGCGAGTACTTGTCGCCGAAGTAGAAGACCTGGCCGACCTCGATGCCGCGCCGGCTGACGATCTTGTCGCCGTATTTTGCCGCCGCTTCGGCATCGTGCACGTCGTCGGTGGCCGCGTAGAGGGCCGTGTAACGGTCGACGACCTGCTGCAACGCCGGCGCCTCCCAGTTCACCGCATCGAAGCCCGTCCGGTCGGCCTCGAGAAAATCGGCGTGAACATGAACCCCGCTTTCGCCAGTGTCGGCGAGGATGATGAATTCGTGGCTGAGGTCGCCGCCGATCGGCCCGGTCTCGGCCCGCATCGGGATCGCCTTCAGCCTCATGCGGTCGAAGGTGCGCAGATAGGCGACAAACATCTTGTTGTAGGAATGCCGGGCGCCCGCGGCATCGACATCGAAGCTGTAGGCGTCCTTCATGAGGAACTCGCGCCCGCGCATCACGCCAAAGCGCGGCCTCACCTCGTCGCGGAATTTCCACTGGATGTGGTAGAGCAGCTTTGGCAGGTCGCGATAGCTTTTGACCGAGGCGCGGACGATCTCGGTGACCTGCTCCTCGTTGGTCGGCCCGTAAAGCATCTCGCGCTCGTGGCGGTCGCGGATGCGCAGCATCTCCTTGCCGTAATCGTCGTAGCGCCCACTTTCGCGCCACAACTCGGCCGGCTGGATCGTCGGCATGAGGATTTCCTGGGCGCCGGCGCGATCCTGCTCCTCGCGGACGATGGCCTCGACCTTTTTCAACACGCGCAGGCCGAGCGGCAGCCACGAATAGATGCCGGCGCTCGACTGGCGGACCATGCCGGCGCGCAGCATCAGCCGGTGCGAGACGATCTGCGCCTCGCTCGGGTTCTCGCGCAGGACCGGCAGGAAATACTCGGAAAGTCGCATCGCCCCTCGCGCGGCATCGGGAGCGGCACTCTAGGGAACGTCCCGCGGGCTGTCCACCGGCCGCCGGTCCGCCAGCAAATGCCAAAGGGGCACCCCCGCCACACGATCCTCGGCGGGCGAGCGTTCAGCTCAACCGGAGGACGACCTCCCGGTAATTGTCTGAACCCATGGCGGGACGGCCGCCTTCGAAGATTTCGCGTTCGGCGATCCAGTCGCGCGACTGCGCGAACGCCTCTTCGGTATACGGCTCGAACACGATGCGCTCGCCCGGGCCCCAGCGCCTCGTGTCCATGACCGGGTGATAGCGTGTCGGAAACTCCTTCTTGTAGTAGTGCGTATAGAGGTCCGGGCGCAGATCGAGGTCGCGCTGCGCCCGCTGGAGCGCACGGTAGAATTTCTTGAGGTCCTCTTCGTCCGGGTCGCCGGTGATCATCGTGGCAATCATGAACGTCGTGTCGATGAGCTTGCGGTAGCCGAGCTGCTCGGCGAGATAGTAGGGGCCGCTGAACAGGGTCGAGGCCTGGGAATTGCCGTCCAGCAAATTGTCCAGCCGCTTGAACAGCATGCCTTCGGAAAACGACAGATTGATCTGATCGGCCGGCAGATATTGCTCGAGCGCTTGAATGCTCGTGTAGTGGCTGCCCGACTGGTAGCCGACCGAAATCGGAATCCCGGCGAGGTCTTCGGGCCGTTTGAGCGGCGAGTCGGGGGGCACGAAGATACCGGCCGGAGCCACCGAGTAGACATCCGCCCACAGCCTGCCGTGACCCATCGAGGCGGCCACGTTCACCGTCCAATGGCAAGCGCAGTTTACGTCCGAGGTGCGGCCCTGCTCGAAGGTTTGGTAGGCGCCGGATTTCTGGCCGCCGCGGTCGTGCGACTTGCCCTCGGTGGACTTGACGGTTTCTTCGAATACATAGTCGAGGTCTTCGTCGCGGAAATAGCCCTTCTCTTCGGCGACCCATTCCTGCAGCCGGAAATGCGGCTGGATAACAAACTTCTTGCTCGTCATGGTGCCCTTCATCTCGGTTATCGCCTCGCCGGTTGTCCGCAAAGTACGCAGTCGCCGCCGGACGCGCTATGGGGCCGCCGGAATGGACGACATTCGATTTGGGCATTAAGCTGACCCTGCCGATGGACGAGACGACATCAGCCTGCGGCATCTGCGCGTGCAAGGCTTGCCGAATGCCTCGCCACCAAGCTTGGCCTCGCCGTCTTTGCGACGCCGCTGCCCCTGCCGCCGATCGAGATCGGCCAGTTGTGGCACGAGCGCGTCCGCCGCGACCCGGGGCATCGCTGGTTCCGAGGCACGATCCACACGCTTTTCGGCGCGTCGAACCGAAACCAGTTCGGCGAGCAGGTTGATGGTGCTCGCCGGCCCGGCATCGGCGGCAAATTTCAGCGGACGCGGATTTTGTTCAGATTTGCGGTGACAATCGGTCGCAGGGGTGCCTATAGTCGATCGGTCCGATGCGCCCAGCCACGCGCGCCGGCCCGAGTTTAGGGAGGAGTACGCCGCCGGTCGCGACAGCGGGCAGGCGGGCGGCGGATGCGACGGGAAAGAGGCAGGGCAGCGGCCCTGCCTTTTCCTTTGCCGAAAAGCTCTCCCGGCAAATGGATTATGCTGCTATCTCACCCCGGCGGGGATCAGCACAGTGCCGACCGGAGAGCGTAGATGGCCGTCAGTCGTGGGTTGCATTTTTTTCAGAATCCGGGTCCGACCAATATCCCGGACCGGGTGCTGCGGGCGATGGACCGCGGCACGATCGACTTTACCGGTGCGCAATTCAAAGCCATCGCCGAACAATGCTTTGCCGGCCTCAAGCGGGTGTTCAAGACCGAGCAGACGATCCTCGGCTATGCCGCCTCCGGGCATGGCGCCTGGGAAGCCGCCCTCGTCAACCTGTTCTCGCCCGGCGACAAGGTGCTGGTGGTCGAGACCGGATATTTCTCGTTGAATTGGGGCATGCGCTGCGAAGCGTTCGGGCTCGAAGTCGAGACCTTGGCCAACGACTGGCGCCGTGCCGCCGACCCGGCAGCGCTCGAAAACCGGCTGCGCGAGGATCGCGGGCACCAGTTGAAGGCCGTGCTGGTCGTGCACAACGAAACCTCGACCGGCGTCGTCCACGACATCGCGGCATTGCGGCGCGCGATCGACGCCGCCAGGCATCCTGCCTTGTTCCTCGTCGACGTGATCTCGTCTTTGGCGTCGATCGATTTCCGCATGGACGAATGGGGTGTGGACGTTGTCGTCGCCGGCTCGCAAAAGGGGCTGATGCTGCCAACCGGCATGGCCTTCACCGGGGTCAGCGCCAAAGCACTGGCGGCAGCGGCGCACGCCAAATTGCCGCGGGTCTACTGGGATTGGCTGCGGCTCGTCGAAGGCAACGCGCAAGCGGTGTGGAACGGCACCGCACCCGTGCATTTCTTTTACGGCTTGCAAGAGGCGCTGCGCATGCTCGAGGAGGAGGGCCTCGACAATGTCTTCGCGCGGCATCACCGCCTCGCCGAGGCGACGCGGCGCGCGGTGCGGGTGTGGCGCCAGAACGACGGGCCCGAGATCTTCGCCGTCGACCCGCGGGCGCAGTCGGATTCGGTGACGGCAGTACTGACCCCCGAAGGCTTCGACGCCAACAAGGTGCGCGAGGTCGCCCTCGACCGGTTCAACGTCTCGCTCGGCGGCGGGCTCGGCCCGTTGCAGGGCCGCCTCCTGCGCATCGGCCATATGGGCGATTTGAACGAGCCGATGATCTTGGGCGCGCTCGCCGCCGTCGAGATGGCGCTCGAATTAGCGGGCGTGCCGCACGGGCGCGGCGGCGTCGACGCGGCGATGGACTACTTTGTCAACGAGGCATGATCGGCTCGCCGCCGCTAGGGAGTGTCCAGATTAATTAAACGCCAACCTCCGTTTGGCGTACCCGGGTGTGCGCTACGCGCCGCCGAGGGCGGCTGCCACCGCGACCAAGGTCGCATCTGTGCCATGACCGCCGACGATCGACAGACCGATCGGGAGGCCCTCGACGGTGGCGCCGGGGATGTTGACTTGCGGCACGCCGGTCAGCCCGCCATGCGCGGCGAGGCACAGGATGCGGTCGCGCTGAACACTGGCAACCGCCAGCGGCTCGCCGCGCCTCGGCGCCGGGAACGGGGTCGTCGGCAGGCATAGGATGGTGCCTGGGGGCAGCAGGTAGCGCATGCGGCCGCGCGCTTCGCGGCGCACGAGCTCGGCCCAATGGCGCTCGGTCTCCGGGATCTGCGAGCCGGTGTAAATATTGCGCGCGACGTTGTAGGCGAGCCGCGGGTTGCAGCGCTCGACCCAGTCCTTGAAGGTCAGCCATGCCTCGGAGGGCTGGAGCGTGCGCTGCGCTCGCGCCCACTGGACGATCCCGCCCGGCGCCATGATCTCCTCGCGAGCGTCGCCGATCAGCGCCGTCAGCTTTTCGACCATCGGCCGCAGCGTCTCAGCGACCTCAGGTTCGGCAAAAGCGAACGCATCGGCCGCGATCACCAGCCGCTTTGGCAGCGCCGAAGGGATCGCCTCGTCGAGCATGACGCCCGACACGCGGGCAAAGGTTGCGGCGTCGCGCGC
>DATKHX010000404.1:0-14650 GCA_035510075.1 Allostellaceae bacterium | reverse complement strand
TTGTCAGCGCGCCTTGCGGCCCGACCGCGCCTCTAAGCTTGTAGCCCGTCGCGTTGGTATATCGCGCCTGCCCGTTCGCGATATGGAGCGGCCCCGGTTTTCGGTTCGGGCATGGACCCATTCGGCCGTTCCGATCCGTGTAGGTCGCATTTACATTGGTGGCGGAAACCACTCGGTAGGTCCCGTCAAACCCCGATGGCGTCTGCGCATTCGCGGCAGCGGCGAACAAACTGAGCCACCCGACGATCAACAGCCATCCGGTGCTTTTTTGCATGCCCCAACCCTCCCATTCACCTGATTTCTCGCCCTGATGAGCACGAGCCGGTTCACTCCGCCTTCCAAGCAGCCAATTTACGGGAAGTCAGCCAGCGAGGCGAGCGGCGTCGCACCACCCACCCGCTTTGCCTGCTCGCTTTCAGATCACCGCTTCCGTTGCCGCGTCAAAGAAGTGCAGCCGCTCCGGGTTCAGCGCGAGGCGCAGCTTTTCGTGCACGCCGACGCGCACATTGGGCTCGACCGAGGCCACCATCGTGTTGCGGCCGACCGCCACGTCGAGCAGGATTTCGGAGCCGAGCTTCTCGACGACCTCGACCGCGGCGTCGAAACCGAGTTCGGCCGGGTCGGCTTCGGAGGCGACATGCAGGTCCTCGGGGCGGATCCCCATCGTGACCTGGGTTCCGGCATACCGGCCGAGGCGCCCGGCGGTCTGGCCCGGCACCTTGATGCGGATGCCGTCATCCTCGGCCCACAACGCGCCGTCGGTCTGCTGCACCATGACGGTTGCGAAGTTCATCGCCGGCGAACCGAGAAAGCCGGCGACAAAGCGGTTCGCCGGCTCGTTGTAGAGCTCGAGCGGCTCGCCGACCTGTTGCACGAGGCCGTCGCGCATAACGACGACGCGGTCGCCCAAGGTCATCGCCTCGACCTGGTCGTGGGTCACGTAAATCGCGGTGGTGCCGAGCCGGTCGTGCAGTTTCTTGAGCTCGACGCGCATCTGCACCCGCAATTTGGCGTCGAGGTTCGACAACGGCTCGTCGAACAGAAACACTTGCGGGTGGCGCACGATCGCGCGGCCGAGGGCGACGCGCTGGCGCTGACCGCCCGACAATTGCCGCGGCTTGCGTTTCAGCAGCTGCTCGATGCCGAGGATCTCGGCCGCGTCCTGCACTCGGCGGGCGATGTCGGCGCGGTCGAATTTCCGCATCTTGAGGCCAAAGGCCATATTGTCGTAGACGCTCATATGCGGGTAGAGCGCGTAGTTCTGGAACACCATCGCGATGTCGCGGTCCATCGGCGACAACTCGTTGATGACCTTGTCGTCGATCAGGATGCGACCCGACGAGATCGTCTCGAGCCCGGCCACCATGCGCAACGTCGTCGTCTTGCCGCAGCCCGACGGGCCGACCAGCACCATGAATTCCTTGTCGCGGATCGACAAGTTGACATTTTTGACGGCGTACACTTCGTCAAAATTCTTGTTGAGATTCTGCAGGGTTACTTCGGCCATTGTCCTCTCTTCAGCGTCCTCAAATCGAAATTCGCAATTTTTCCAGCATTGTCATCCCGACGAAGGTCGGGACCCATTTCGGCCATGAGTACCGGCCTTCGCCGGTATGCAGACAGAAGTGTAGCAAATCAGATCGAGCGAAGTTCCGCTCACGATATCATCCCTTGACCGAGCCGGTCACGCTGGCGACGTAGTGCTCGACAAAGAAGGAATAGACGAACGCGACCGGGATCGAGCCGAGAAGCGCGCCCGCCATCAGCTCGCCCCAGTAGAACACGTCGCCGCGGATCAATTCCGAGGTCACTCCGACCGGCACCGTCTTTTCCTCGGGCGAGGACAGAAAGACGAGCGCGTAGATGAACTCGTTCCACGACAAGGTGAAGGCAAAGATACCGGCCGACAGGATCCCCGGGATCGCGATCGGGAAGATGATGTACAACATCGCTTTCCAGCGGGCGGCGCCGTCGATCCGGGCGCATTCTTCGAGCTCCTTGGGGATGGACTTGAAATAGCCCATCATCAGCCAGGTGCAGAACGGGATCAGAAACGTCGGATAGGTCAGGATCAGGGCCCACGGCGAGTCGCCGAGGCGGAAGTTGCGGATGATGTCGGCGAGCGGAATGAACAGCAGGGTCTGCGGCACCAGGTAAGTAATAAAGATCCCGGTGCCGAGCGCGCCGGCAAACGGGAATTTGAGCCGCGACAGCGCGTAGCCGGCGAGCAAGCCGCAGAACAGCGAGATCGCGGTCGCCGAAAGGGCGATGATCATCGTGTTCAACAGCCACGTCGTAAACAACGTCTGGGTCAGCAGATCCTCGATGTGCTCCAAGGTCGGATGCGTCGTCCAGAACGGGGCGTAATTGGGCGCGTTCCACGGCCGGTAGAGCTCGCTGTCCGGCCGGATCGTGGTGATGACCATCCAGTAGAACGGGAACAAGAGCCCGACCACAAACGCAGTCAGCGGGATGTAGAAAAATACCCAGCGTCGCCAGAGAGCGCCCTCGATCATGGTTCAGTGGGTCTCCGCTCTGCGGATGTAAAAGAGCTGGACGATCACGACCAGCAGCAGCACCGGAAACACCGCCAGCGAGATCGTCGCCCCTTGGCTCAGCAAACCGGTGCCGATGCCGATCTGATAGGCATAGGTGGCGAAGAGCTGGGTGGCGTTGGCCGGCCCGCCTCCGGTCAGCACATAGACGAGCTGAAAGTCGGCGAAAGTTTGGATCACCGAGAACAGCATCACCACCAGGGTCACCGGCAACAGCAATGGCCAGGTCACGTGCACAAAACGCTGCCAGGCGCGGGCGCCGTCGATGGCCGCCGCCTCGTGCAATTCGGGGCTGATCGTCTGCAACCCGGCGAGCAGGCTGATCGCAAAGAACGGAACGCCGCGCCACACATTGACGATAATCACCGAGATCAGCGCCAAATCGGGGTCGCCGAGCCAATTGATCCGCCCGTAGATCAGCCCGAGCCGAAACAGCCCCCAATTGATCACGCTAAAGGTCGGGTCGAACATCCACTTCCACGCCAAGGTCGACAGCACCGTCGGAATGATGAACGGCAGCAGAATAAAGGCCCTGGTAAAGGCTTTGCCCTTGAAGTGGTGATTGAGCAATACCGCCAGCCACAACCCGAGCGCCAGCTTGAAGATCGTGGCGACGAGGGTATAGACGCAGGTGTTCCACACCGCGACGCGAAAGATGCCGTCGTGCCAGACATTGACGAAGTTCTGCAACCCGACGAAATGGCCGGGCACGCCGACCCTCGTGTCGGTCACCGACAGCATGATGCCCTTGACGAACGGGTAGGCGATAAAAAGGCCGAGCAGCACCACCGTCGGCAACAGCAGCAGCATCGCCAGCCAGCGCTCGTCCTCGAGCAGCCGGGTAATGGGTCCGCGCCGCGGCGTGCCGACATAGCTTCGGGGGGTGGCGGCGGCGATCAGCGACATGGCGATCTCTTCTCGGCGGGGGCGAGGGTCACGTGTAAACCTTCACCAGTTCGTCATGCGCCCATTTGACCGCGTCCTCGGGCTTCATGCCTTGGACGGCCTTGGCGTACATGTCGACGATGATGTACTTGGTCTGGACCTCGGCGGCCTTCTGGCTCGGCGGCCCCGCGTATCCCATCAGCCGGCCGGCAGCCGGCAGTTTTTTGAACGGCTTCATCACCGGGTCGGCGTTCCACACCGCGTCGTTCTCCCAGAATTTGGTGGCGCCGTCGGTGTAGCCCTGCTGCGAGGTGAACCATTCCTCGAACACCGGCTTCGTGTGGACCCAGCGCAGGAAGTCCTTGGCCGCCTTCTGGTTTGGCGAATAGCCCATGACCATGTCGATGAACGGGCCGGGCAGGTTGAAATGCCCGCCGGCGCCGGTGCCGAGCGGTGCATGGGAAATGTCGTCCTTCATCGGCGTGCCCTTGTCGGTCAGGTAGGTGTCGGGCTTTTTCTTGGCTTCGAGGTAGATCGAGGCGCCGTTGTTGGTGGCGGCAATGGTGCCGGACAGGAAGGCGCGGTTGTTGCTCGAATCGTCCCAGGCGAGCCCGCCCGGATCGCAGCAATCGTTCCAGAAGCCGATCGCGAACTTGACCGACTCGACCGTCTCCTTGCTGTCGAGTGCCACGGTCTTGCCGTCGGCTTCGACCTCCTTGCCGCCCCACGACCACAGATAGGGATACCAGAAGCCGGGCGCGTCGCCAAAGGTATGGCCGAGCGTCTGCCCGATTGGATGGCCGGCGGCTTTCAGCTTTTTGCCGGCGTCGTGCCATTGGTCCCAGGTCACCGGGAAATTCGGGTAGCCGGCTTCGGCGAGCCAGGATTTGCGATAGCACACCAGCCCGCCGCCGACCGCCCACGGCACCCCGATCCATTTGCCCTGATAGGTGCCCACACTCTTGCAGATGTCGTAATAGCCGCCTAGCGCGTTGCCGATCTCGTCGGCGACGTCGCTCACATCGGCAAGGCTCTTGGCATAAAGCTGCGGCCAGTTGTTGACCGCCATGATGATGTCCGGGCCGTTGCCGGACTGGATCGAGGAGGTGACACGCGCCTGGATGTCGTTGGCGTTGATCGTCTCGAACCGGATCTTGATGCCCAGCGCCTTCTCGCCCGCGGGCAGGATTTTGTCCCTGAGCACCTTATCCGAGGCCGGAACGAAATCGGACCAGCGCACCCAGTGGATGCTCGTCCCCTGGGCATAGGCGGGGGCCCGCCCCGAGGCCAGAATTCCGGCAAGACCGCCCGACGCCGCCGCGGCGGCCCCGGCGCCGGAGAGCTTCAACAGCCTACGCCGGTCGATGCGAACCATGTGTCTTCCTCCCGAAACTTCTACGAATTCTGGTGGCAGCCGGGATGTTTAGAGCCAACCGCGCCGGCGCACAAGCCGGTTCGCCGGGCAATCGGCTTGCCCGCGCCGCGCCGCTGAGCTAAGGGGTCGCCGGACCGACTTTGTCACGGCCGGGTTTATGGCTGCATCGAAAGGAGAGGCGAATGAGCGACGCCAAAGGGATCACTGTCCTCGGCATCTGCGGCAGCTTGCGCAAGGCCTCCTACAACATGGCCGCACTGCGCACCGCGGTCGATTTGAAGCCGCCCGGGATGACGATCGAGATCGCCGACATCTCGCAATTCCCGCTCTACAACGAGGATGTGCGCGCCGAGGGTTTCCCTCCCGCCGTCGAAACCTTGCGGCGGCAGATCAAGGCCGCCGACGCGCTGCTCTTTGCGTGTCCCGAGTATAATTATTCGATGTCGGGCGTCTTAAAGAACGCGATCGACTGGGCCTCGCGCCCGCCCGATCAGCCGTTTGCCGGCAAGCCCGCGGCGATTATCGGGGCAGCGGCGGGCATGGCCGGCGGGGCACACGCGCAAGGCGATCTGCGCCGCGCCTTTGTGTTTCTCGACATCCACCCGATCAACAAACCCGAAGTGCGGATCAGCCAGGCGCAGACCAAATTCCACAGCACCGGCCGTTTGACCGACGAAGCAGCGCGCGGCTTCATCCGCGACCTGCTGGTAGCGCTCGAGGCCTGGACCCGTCAGATCGGCCGCAAGAACTGAGATCCGCCAAGCCAAAGACTGACTTTTGGGGCTCTAGAATAGTATCGTCGGCCCCGCGCAAACGCTAAGGCATGCACAGATCTGAGCGTGAGATCAAATTCTCCCTTTCAGCCCTTAAAGGGGGAGAGGGAAAATAAAGGCGCTGTTCCTGCAGAGGGATGCCCGGGCTGGGTACCGGCGCGGGAATGACCGAAGGTAACAGGAGGAAACGATGGATCTCGATTTTACCGGCAAGGTCGCGCTGATCACTGGTGCGGGAAACGGCATCGGCCGGGCGGCGGCCCTCGGCTTTGCCAAATCAGGCGCCAAAGTCGTCATTGTCGACCGCGATGCGGCGGCGGGCGAGGCGACCGCCGGGATCGTTCGCCAGCAGGGGGGCGAGGCGCGCTTTGTCGCCGCCGACGTGACCAAATCGGCCGAGGTCCAGAACTACGTAAAAACAGCGCTCGACGCCTATGGTGCTATCGACTGCTTTTTCAACAATGCCGGCGTCGAAGGGAAATGGGCGCACACCGCCGAATACGACGAGGACATGTTCGACACGGTCATCGGCGTCAACGTCAAAGGCGTGTTCTTGGGTTTGCGTCACGTGCTGCCGGTCATGCTGCGGCAACAGCGGGGTGCGGTCGTCAACACCGCCTCGGTCGCGGGGCTGGTGGCGACCCCAGGGATGCCGGCCTATGTCGCCTCGAAGCATGCGGTGATCGGGTTGACCAAGACCGCCGCCGGCGAGGTCGCCCGGCAGGGCATCCGGGTCAATGCCGTCTGTCCCGGCCCGGTCGACACGCGGATGATCCACTCGCTCGAAGCCCAGCTCAACCCGGCCGACCCGGCGAGCGTCAGCCGCCGCTACCAATCCGCCATTCCGCTCGGCCGCTATGTGACGACGGACGAAATCGCCAACACCGTCTTGTTCCTGTGTTCCGATCTCGCCGCCGCGATCACCGGGGCGCAGTATGTCGTCGATGGCGGGCGCACCGCGACCGGCGGTGCGGTTACGCAAGCAATGCAAAGCTGATCGCGGGACCCCTTCGCGGCGCCGCCGTCGCCCTACAGGTTCGTGAAAATTCCCGGCGGGCAGGTCAGCTTTCGATGCCGATGGCGCGGCGGAAGCGGTTCTTGAGCAGCACGCCGTCGCGCGGCGGCAGCACCCGCGGCGGCTCGTCGGCGCGGATCGCGACCCGGGCGAACAAGGTCGTTGCCGACCGGTGGACGCGACCGGCGAACTCGCGCAGCCCCAGCTCGTCGCTGATGTCAAAGGTTTCCCTGATGCCGCAGGCGCGCGCCACGCCGACCAGCTCGACCGCGGCCGCGGTGTGGCTCGGCTGCATCCCGGTCTCGCCGTAATGGCCGTTGTCGAAGACCGCGATCGACAGGTTCGGCGGCCGCTGCATCCCGATCGTCGCGAGCCCGCCGAGACCCATCAGCGTCTCGCCGTCGCCCGTCACGACCAGCACCCGGCGCTGCGGCTGGGCGATCGCCAGGCCCAACCCGGTCAGCGCCGCCGCACCCATCGCACCCCATAGATAGAAATTGCGCGGGTCGTCGCCGACCGAGGCGGCGTCCCAGCTGGTCGAGCCGAGCCCGGTCACGAGCAGCAGATCGTTGCGCTTGTCGAGCAGGATGCGGATCGCGGCGCGGCGGTCGAGGCGCCGATGGGGATTGGGGTCGTTCGAAATCATTTCACCCACCGCTTGGCGCCGATCAGCCGCTGCGACAGCAGGACCGCAACCGCGAGGTCGCCGTTGTAGGCGATGTCGATCGCGGCGGCGACGGTCTCGGCGGCACCTTCCTCGTGCTCGACGCGGTAGACCAGCACATCCATCAGCTCGAGCGCCGCCGCGGTCTTAGTGCCCATCGGCACCTGCCACGGGTTGAACTCGGCCCATTCGCCGCGCATCGTCACCAGCATGACGAGCGGAAAGCGGCAATTTTTGGCGAGCGACAGCATGTTGACGCAGTTGCCGACCCCGCTCGACTGCATCAGGAGGGCGGCGCGCTCACCGCCGAGCCAGGCGCCGGCGGCGACCGCTATCCCCTCCTCTTCGGTGGTCAGCGGGATCGCGCGGATGTTGGGATCGGCGCCGACAAGCTCGATCAGCCGCGCATGCCCGGCATCGGGCACGTAGCCGACCTGCGCGATTGCGGCGTCTTTCAGCACCGCGAAAACCTCGTCGCGCCAGTCGGATCGTGGCGAAGATGCGCGCTCGCTCAAGCACCGGTCTCCTTTCTAATTGGTTGCGAGCGAACCTATCACGATCGCGCCGCGGCTTGAATCGGTTCCCTCTCCGATAACTCAGTTTGCCGTCGCTTCCGGGCGCGGGCCGGTGTAGCGGGCGCGCGGGCGGATCAGGCTGCCATTCTCGTATTGCTCGATCGCGTGGGCGATCCAGCCGACGGTGCGGCCGACGACGAACAGCCCGAGCGCGGCGTTTGGCGGCAGCTGGAGCGCCGTGGTCGCCGCGGCAAGCGCGAAATCGATATTGGGCAAACGGCCGGTCAGGCGGGTTCCGGTTGCGACCGCCGCTTCAATCGAATCGCGAGCTTGCGGCCGAGCGTGGGTAATTGCGTCGAGGATCGCCGTGGCGCGCGGATCGCCCTGCGGGTAGAGAAAATGGCCGAAGCCGGGCAAATCCTCGCCGCGGGCGAGGCGGGCGGCCATCAGCGAAATTGGATTGCCGGTGCGAGCAATATCGGCAAACAGCGCCTCGGCGCGCGCCGAGGCGCCGCCGTGACGACGGCCGGACAATGCCGCCAATGCCGCCGCGACGACGGCATAGGGGGTCGCCCCGGTCGAGGCGACGCAGCGCGCGACAAAGGTCGAGGCGTTCAATTCATGGTCGGCGAGCAGCACCAGGCAGCGGCGCAGAATGTCGGCGCCGGCCTCGTCGAGCTCCCAGCGGGCGGCGAGCTGCCGGTGAACCGGCCCGGCCGAGGCCCCGGCTTGGGCGACGCAGCCGGCAAGCGTGTGCAGGATCCGCCGACCGGTGCGGATCACGCCCGGGCGGGTCAGGTCGAGCGCCGGCAAATCCATGTCGGCGAGTGCCGCTAGTCGCGATTGGCAGCGCTCGATCAACCCGGCAGGGGCCGTCACATCCGCGGCCGGCGATGTTGCGGCGACCTCGCCATTGTCGAGCTCGGCGCGCCACAGCAGCCGCGCCACGTCTTCGAGGATGGCGGTGTCCGACAATCGGATCGCGTCCTCGCCGCGGTAATAGAGCCGGCCGTCCTCGATCAGGCAGATCGACGAGGCGATGACCGGGGTCAGCGCTTCGGCCTCCGCGCCGCGCGCCGGCGGGTCGGCCGCGCTGCGCAATCGGTCGACCTCGGCGGCGCGGTAGCGGCGCTGGCGCGTGCCCGGAACCGCGACCGAGCGCAGCCGGCCGCGGCTGACATAGGCGTAGAGCGTGTCGAGCTTGATCCCGAGGCGGTCGGCGGCCTCGCGCGCAGTCAGCAGCATGGATAATGATTGATCATTGAATCAAGATTGACACTCGCCCTATCGGGTCGTCAACTCCGTTCACCTACGCGGAGGAACCGATGAGCGCAATCGCCAATCTCGACCGGGTCGCCCCCAAAACCGACCCAAACCAAACCGCCTTGCCGCAGCTGCCGGTGCTGCGGCCGACGATCGGCCCGCCGATGGTCGACATTCGCACCCTCGGCAAGGCGCAGGGCTGCCTCGCCTACGACCCGGCGCTCGGCGAGACCGGCATCTGCCGCTCGGCCATCACCTATGTCGACGGCGACAACGGCATCCTGCTCTATCGGGGTTATCCGATCGACGCCGTCGTCGAGAATTGCGGCTACCTCGAAGCCGCCTGGCTGTTGCTGAACGGCGAGTTGCCGGATGCGGGACAGCTCGCCCAATTCACCCGAGACATCACCCGGCACACGATGCTGAACGAACAGATCCACGCGATCTATCGCGGGTTCCGCCGCGACGCGCATCCGATGGCGGTCATGTGCGGCGTCGTCGGCGCGCTGGCGGCGTTCTATCATGACGGGCTCGACATCTTCGATCCGCGCCATCGGCTCGTCGCCTCGCATCGCCTCGTTGCCAAGATGCCGACGATCGCGGCGATGGCCTACAAATATTCGCAGGGCCAACCCTTTGTTTATCCGAAGAACGATTTCGGCTACGCCGAGAATTTGCTGCACATGCTGTTTTCGGTGCCGTGCGAGCCTTATTCCCCGCCGCCCGCCGCGGTGCGGGCGCTCGACGCCTTGCTGATCATCCAGGCCGACCATGAGCAGAACGCCTCGACCTCGGCGATGCGGCTCGTCGGCTCGACCCGCGCCAATCCCTATGCCTGCACCGCGGCGGCGATCGCCGCCTTGTGGGGACCGCTGCATGGCGGCGCCAACGAGGCGGTATTGCAGACCCTGCACGAGATCGGCACGGTCGATCGCATTCCGGAAATGCTGCGCCGCGCCAAGGACAGGAACGACCCCTACCGGCTGATGGGCTTCGGCCACCGCGTCTACAAGAGCTACGACCCGCGCGCCAAGGTGTTGCGCCCATTGTGCCACGAGGTCTTGGCCGCCCTCGGCCAGCAAGACGATCCGCTGTTGCAATTGGCGATGGAGCTCGAGCGGATCGCGCTCGAAGACGATTATTTCGTCGGCCGCAAGCTCTACCCCAATGTCGATTTTTATTCGGGGATCATTTTCCGCGCACTGGGCCTCCCGCCGGCGATGTTCACGCCGATTTTCGCGGTAGCGCGCACCGTCGGCTGGCTGGCGCACTGGAACGAGATGATCGCCGACCCCGAAACCCGCATCTTCCGCCCGCGCCAGCTCTACGAGGGCCCGACCGAGCGCCCGCTCGTGCCCATCGCCGAGCGCCACGCCCACCCCCCGCGCGTCGGCTGATCGACGCGATTGGGGACGCGATCGGTTGGTGCAACATCCGATCAGCGGCATTGATAGTCGTCGCACTCGCTTTCGCGAGGGCGACGGGTCTGCTTGGTTCAAACCCGGTCTAGCGCATCATGGCTTCTCAGACGCTCGTGCCCGGACTCGTTCCGGGCATCCACGGCTTTGCGGCGGTCGTCGCCGCGCCCACGGACCAAAATCGGGGAGTCTCGCCCGGCCGACGGGTTTGCACGAAAGTCCTCCCTCGCCCCGCCTGCGGGGAGAGGGCCGGCGCGAGGGGCAGCCTCAAAACAAGCGCATCGCAATCCGTCGGAGAACCGCACCCGTGAAAAACGCATCGACATCCCCGCCCTGACCCCGGTCGTCGCACCCTCTACCCGCCGCCGTCCGACGCGCCGTGCCGCGCCCGCACCAGGCTGGACCACGCCGCCGCCCTGACCCGGTTCGGCGTCAACCTGTCGCACCTGCCCCCCGGCGTGGTCGAGCCGCCGCACCGGCGCACCGCGAGCGATGAACTCGTCTACGTCCTCTCCGGCGAAGTCACGCTCGTGACCGACAGCGGCGAGGAAGTCCTGCACGCCGGCGACGCCGCCGGCTTTCCGGCCAACGACAGCAATGGCCATTGCCTGCAAAACCGCTCCGCGATCGACGCCCAAATCCTCGAAATCGGCACCCGCACCGCCGGCGACACCGCCCATTACAGCGACATCGACATGACCGCCCCCGCCGACGGCAAACCCGCGCTCTACACGCACCGCGACGGCCCCCTACGAAAACCTCACCCGCCGCGGCCCCTAACCCTCCCCGAGCGCCGGCGGTACTCGTGGCTGGGGTTCTAGCCCAGCCCTGAAGGGGGATAACTCTGTGAACAACTAAGGGATTGACCGAATTCAAGAGTCAAATCAACGACTTAGATAACCCCTTGATTCGCCTAGAGAATCGGACTATTTCTTTAGTCGGTAGATGCGCTGGAACTCCCACCGAGTTGCCCTACGGGCGGCAATCGTGGAAGTCACGACGGATCAAGGTGGCCAGGCATCTACCACTTCCCGTTCGGAAATCCGAGAAGCTCGAAAAAATAACGCTGTTCCGGAGCGAGACGCATCCTGCTTGGGGTAGGCATCGGCTTCACCCCGTATCCCAGAATGTGGCCGCCGCTCCCGCGATACAAACGCGGGATCAGCAGCTGCGCATGGCGCGGTTCACAAAGGCGCTTTCCGTCCATACAAACTGCCTCATAGAACGCGCCCGCCACTACGTCAGCGAGCTGCAAGCCAGCTTCATTCTTGTGGGCTACGGCTCTAATAAGATCAAGGTCAACCACTTTCCACGAAAGATCGCCATCGCCCAAATATAACTGTCCGATCTCACTTTGGAAGCGAAGAAGTCCAAGGTAGGAAACAAGCCTGTCGTATGACATGCCGCCGCGCTGCGAGAATATCATCTTGATTGGATTAGGCCCGTCATAAATGGTCGATGACCATTTGGCGCAGAATTTGGTCACTCTCTCCAATAGCAATCTGGTGAGCCACCAATATAAATAATTCTTCTCATCGGCGCAGCGAGGATTTTTGTATCCTTTCATATTCTTCTTGTTGGACATTACGACGAAAAACCGCGCCGGTTTCTGCCCAAGGATTTCGCACGCGACGCGGCGTTTTGTGGGTATTAACTTGCGATAATGGATATCGTTGCGTTGGCTGTAATTGAAGCGCGCAAGGATTTCGCGTTGCCAGCGTCCAACGGCGTTCTCATTGCTCGCGCGCACTACGACGGCAGATAGGATAAACCACTCGGAGGAACCGTTAGGATCAAGCGGCTTTACTCGCCTCAGCCCATCGTCCCCTGCTTCATCGATATATGCTACGAACCCATATGACATTCGGAAGGATGTAACATGGCTGGCGCGAAGGGCAAGGACGATAAACCTCTCACAGTTGAAGATGAGCCCGGCATGGCCGAGCGCTTCCAGCGCGGCCTACGGAACCTGATCAACACACCGCCGCAGCCGCGCAAGCCGATAAGCCCGAAGGCCAAGGAGCGGCCGGCATCGAAAGGGCGCGTTCACAAGGGGAGGACACGAAGTTAAGTCGTTGAGCGACTAAGCGGGATGATGCGAGAATCTGTCAATCATTGGTCCAAGCGGTGATACTCGACCGATATCCGTATCATTGGTATCTGGTATACTATAAAGTATAAACCTTCGTATTCCTTCCCCTAACAAAAAGTTGTTGTATGTAAGGCTGAATATGAACGAGACCAAAAGGCCGACATAGTCGGACCGTAGATGTTCCGGAAGTTCTTTGTACATTTCTAAAGAATCCCATTCACGCCTACGTACTTTGCCGGCCGCCAATGCAACCAAAAACCACCACAAGAACGTTCGACTCGTTAGTCGCCGCAGCATGTGATTTATTAGTCTAATGACCCGCTCCGGGGCTTCTGGATCGTCCATTAGCCTTTCAGCGTATCCATAGAAGGCAGTGCGACACGCCTCTTGGCTTTTAAGCTGCCGTGCCCTAGCCTTAGCTATAGCGCCAGTCAGTTCAATTAGGCACGTGGCGGCGATTAGAGCGATAACCAGCCGCAGCATAAATCACTCCCGATCCCTATATGGCAACTCCGGTTGCCGTGGTTCCCGTCGCCGAATCTGATCCTCCAATTTTCGAAGCGCAAGCTCGTGGGAGCGACGGTTCTTCCGGTCTTGCACGATCCCATCTTTGATATGGGGAACGGCTCGGGAAATTACCCACCCCAACACCGCTAACGCGACGCCAGGAAGCCCAAATTCTCTCAAAAGAGATAGAAGCTCCGGCGGCATATCGCGCCTCAACTAAAAAGGCAATTCCAACTGTACGGGTTCAACATGGACGATTTGATCGAGCCTTATGGGATCAGGGGAGCGCGGCGGCTTAGGCGGCTCCGGCTCGGCTACGAGTCCGCCGATAGGTGAGGCGCTTGCCTTCGGCCCCAACGATCGCGAGGCGGGCGCGTTCGGTATCGCCGATCCCGAGCTTGACGCGGTTGTTGTGTCGGAAATCGAACTCCGCGAGGTAGCGGTGCAAATGCTCCTCGCTCACGTGCTGGTACGTGCCGTAAACGCCGCGCTTCAGGATCGAAAAGAAATTCTCAGCCGCGTTGGTGGATGCGTCGCCGCGAACGTATTCCTTCTGAGCGTGGTTGACGGTTCGATGGCTCGCGAACTTCTCGCCGGTCTTCCAGTACACGCCGCTTTCATCCGTGCGCAGGTGAGACGCCTTGTCGATCCCGGCCTCAAGGATCGGTCGCAGGTTCGCCGCATTCACTTCGGGAACGTGTTGGGAGCGAACGCGGCCATCGCGCTCAACCAGCGACACCACGGCTTTCTTCGGGGCAGGTTCGCGATAGGCGCGGTTACGCGCCCTGCCGCCGACATAGGTTTCGTCCGCCTCGACAAACGCACCCTCGCCGCCGAGGGGTGCTGACGATCCGGTATCGTTCATCGCCTCGCGGATGCGATGCGCTAGAAACCAGGCACTCTTGTACGTGATCCCGAGGGTGCGGTGCAGCTGGTGCGCCGAGATGCCTTTCTTGCTCGACGCCATCAGGCGGATCGCCAGCAGCCACTTATGCAGCGGGATATGCGAGCGCTCGAAAATCATGCCGACGCGCACGGTGAACTTGTCCTTGCACGATCCGCAATACCACCATTCCGGACCCATCGATTTACCGCCGAGCTTGGCGATCTTGTCAAACGATCCGCAGAGGGGGCAGACGACAAAATCCGGCCAGCGCACTTGCTCGATATAGGCGCGGGCGGCGTCTTCGTCGTGGTAGACCGGATCGGATAGAAGCTCGGGGGTCTGCATGGCCTATCTCCTTGATTCAGAAGATAGGAGGTCATTGTCTATCAGTCAAGTATATAATCGCCTGAAGGGGCCGTTGCGTGTGGGTGGCTCGATTCGATCCACAACCGCTGCTCAATTCCGGCCGACAAAATTGACCGGTTATGCCTTCTTTGCCGATATTGACTGCCATCGAACAGCGATATTGGATTTGGCAGTCGGTGCTTGTTGCCCATCGGTTGGGCAAGGTATTCTCGGACGCTCTGTCCGATGGCGTCAGTTTTTTAGAGTTTGACCCAAAATGAATTGAGTGATTTCAGTTACTTGTGATACTCTCTAGTTGCTAACGCCGGATAGGAGCGCAAGATGTGGACTGAAACC
>DATKHX010000403.1:0-9291 GCA_035510075.1 Allostellaceae bacterium | reverse complement strand
TCGCGGCGGCAGACCCTGCGGTCTTTGTCAACGACGTGGATCTCGGTCATATCGAGCAAGGAACGGTCTTTTATCATGATGTCTCGCCGGGAACCTACCGCCTGCGGGCTCAACCCTATGGGACGCCCGCGCATTTGAGCGACACAGTCCAGCTCGGGGCAGGTGTGACGGCCTTTTTACAGGTCCAGGCGATTCCGAATTGGGAAGCGGGTTCGACCGCCGGGGGCGCGAGCTTTGACGTCTTGACGATGGTGCCACAGGATGCCGAGGCGGCGATCCCAACACTCAAGTTTGTCGGTCAACGCTGATATGCTTTGCCTCCGCCAATCGACGCGTGCGCGACGCCCTGGCCGCAAAATTTGCCGGGACATCCCTGCGCGAAAGCGGAAACCCACAGCCTGCCCCTCACCTGAACAGGGGGCAAACGGTACGCGGCTGCCCCTGGACCCCCGCTTTCGCGGGGGCGACCAAGAAATGGTTCGATTTGAGCGAAATCTGCCTTAGAGCGGGCCGTTGGGGAGGACCAGGATCTTGCCGTTGCGGTGGCCGCGCTGGGCATGGGCGAGTGCAGCTTTGATGTCGTCGATCGGATAGGTGGCGTCGACCGGCGCCTGCAAGACGCCGTCGCGGAGCTTGGCGGCGAGGTCGGCGTAAATCGCCCGCACCTGCTCGCGGGTGCGCTTGGCGAGGCCGTCGCCGAGCATGAACGCCTTGAGACCGACCCCTCTTCCAATGGCGGCGCGGCTGATCACCAGATCGGCGCCGCTCATCGAGCCGTAGCTGACGACGACGCCGCCATCCGCCACGCATTCGGCGATGCGCTTGCACGCCTCGCCTGAAACCGCGTCGATGCCGAGCCGGATCGGGGCACCACCCGTCGCCTGCTGCGCGCGCTGGGCGAGATCGGGCCCGTCGGTCAACACGACATCGGCGCCAAGCGCCTTCAATTGCGCGGTCACATCGTCGCGGCGCACGACATTGACGGTTCGCACCCCCTTCGCCTTGGCGAGCACGATCAGATGTCGGCCGACCGCCGAATTGGCGACATCCTGGATCACCCAGTCGCCGGGTTTCAGCGCGACGTGGTCTTCGAGCAGCAACAATGCCGTCGCCGGGTTGATGCGCAGCATCGCCGCCTGCGCGAGGTCGAGGCCGGCGGGCAACGGGATCGCGTCAGCAGCGGGGATACGCCGGCGCTGCACCCAATTCTCGCGCTGCATGTGGATGACGAGATCGCCCGGCCGGATGTCGACGACCCCGGCGCCGACCGCCGCGACGCGGCCGACGCATTCCGCGCCCGGTGTGGCCGGCAATGGCGGGTGCAGCCGGTAATTGCCGCGGCAGAACGAGATATCGGCGGGGTTGATCGGAAACGCCAGCACGTCGAAGACGATCTCGCCCGGCGCCGGCGCACCGACATCGGGCGCCTCGACGCAGTGCGCGACGTTTTCCGGAGCCCCGTAATCGGTGATCTCGACCTTTTTCATCTGCTCCTCCCTGTAGGCCAGTGGGGTCAACCGCATCCTATGCGCATTATGCGCCGGATCCGGGCCGCGTCCATGCCAGGGCGAAGGCGCGGGCGTTTGTGGTGATTCCCGGGTGCGGCGAAGAAATGCTATGCGGCGCGTCAGCGGTCGCCGACGACGCCTTTCTCGCGCAGCGCTTCGAGATCGCCTGCGCCGATGCCGAGCCAGTCGCCGAACACCTCCGCCGTATGCTCGCCCAAGAGAGGCGACGGGTTGACCGGGGCGGTGGCGCCGTCGAAGCGGACCGGAAAGGCCGGCATTGCGAGAGTTCCGGACGGGTGCCGCATCGTCTGGATGATGCCGCGTTCGGCAAAGCTCGGCTCGGCCAACAGATCGCCGGTGTCGAACACCGCACCCGCCGGCACCCCGGCGGCGCCGACGAGCCGCATCGCCTCGTGTTTGTCGTGCCGCATCGTCCACTCGGTCAACAAAGCGTCGATTTCGGCTTCGTGCTCGGCGCGCGCTTCGCGGGTCGCAAAGCGCGGATCGTCGATCAAATCGGCGTGCCCGATGACCTCGAGCAACCGGCGCCAATGCTGCGGGTTCCCGGGGCTGGTGAACAAATAGACGTAGTCGTTGGGGCCGCCGGGCTTGCATGGGTAGATCCCGGCGGGTGCGGGGCCTCCGGCCAACGATTTCGCCCCGTTGCGCATCGCCGGCTCGCCGGTGCGGGCGTGCTGGATAAAGGCGCCGCGGCTGTATTGCAATTGCGCGTCCTGCATCGCGACCTGGACGCGCCGGCCTGTGCCGGTCGTCCCGCGTTGGAACAGCGCGCCCAATATGCCGATCGCCAGCAGCATGCCGGTCCCGGTGTCGCCCAAGGTCGGGCCGGGCTTGCACGGGCGGCCTTCGCGCTCGCCGGTGATCGCCATGGTGCCGCCGCAGGCCTGCGCGATCATGTCGAAGGCCAGGTTGTTTTCGTAGGGGGTGCCGGTTCCGAACCCCTTGACCTGCCCGTAAACGAGGCGTGGGTTCAGCGCGTGCAGCACTTCCCAGCCGAGCCCCAGCCGCTCGATGGCGCCGGGCGCAAAATTCTCCACAAAAACATCGGCTTTCCCCGCCATTTCCTTGACGAGCGACAGCCCGCGCTCGGATTTCAAATCGATCGCGACCGATTTCTTGTTGGCGTTGTAGATCATGAAATAATACGAGTCGGCCCCCGGAGCGGGGCCGCTGCCGAGCGTGCGGCCGGCCTCGCCACCCTTCGGGTTCTCGACCTTGACGACCTCGGCGCCGAGCCAGGCGAGCGTTTCGGTGCAGGACGTGCCGGCCTCGAATTGCGTCAGGTCGAGGACACGAATTCCTTCGAGGCAATTCGGCGCTATTCCGTTCATCGCTGATCACTCCTGTCGGCTCCGCTCGTCACCACGATAGAGCAGTCGGGATTATGGTTGAACCGGCTTTGCGCGCCTCATAACGTGTGCCGAACCGGGAGCGGCGGGAGGCACGCACAATGAAAGTGTTCGTCTTTGACCTGTTGGCGTATGGCGAAAAGCTCGAGCACCTCAAGATCGGGAGCGAACTGCCCTATCCGCTCGCGAAAGAGCACTTCAAGCCGGAAGTCGCGGCGCGCAGCTATGCCGAGCATCTCGCCGCCTGGGAGGAGATGGACCGGCTCGGCTATGACGGGGTCGGGTTCAACGAGCATCATTGCTCGCCCTATGGGCTGATGAACTCGCCGAACCTGCTCGCAGCAGCGGCAGCACAGCGCACCAAAAATCTCAAACTACTGATCTACGGCAATCTGTTGCCGTTGCACGAGCCGCTGCGGCTCGCCGAGGAGCTGGCGATGCTCGACTGCATGTCGAACGGCCGGCTGATCTCGGGCTTTGCCCGCGGCATCCCACGCGAATACCAGGTCCACAACGTCCCGCTTGCCGACTCGCGCGCCCGCTTCGAGGAGGCCTTCGACATCATCACCCATGCCTGGACCGAGGACGTCTTTTCCTATCGCGGCCGTTTCTGGAATTACCAGGACGTGGCGTTGTGGCCGCGCCCGCTGCAGCAGCCGCGCCCGCCGATCTGGATGCCGGTCGTCGGCAGCAAGGAGTCGATCGAATTCGCCGCGCGCCACGACCTGCCGATCACCCCCGGCCTCGGCCGCTCGCGCGGGTTGCGCGACGACATCATCCGCTATTACGCGCATTGCCTGGACCGCGCCGGACATTGCATCACGCCCGACCACCTGTCGCTCGGCATCAGCGCCTATGTGGCGCCGAGCAAGGCCGAGGCGGTGCGCGAGATGGGCCCCCACCATCTCTATTTCAACCGCACGCTGTTCAGCCACGGCAATTTCACCGAAACCGACCGGCTGCGCGAGACCGGCTATTCGACGGCTGCCTCGACCGATTACGTGAGCCCGGAAAACCGCCGCGCGGCGCAATTCGCGCGCGAGGATTTTCGCAGCCTGACGATGGCCGATATCGAGCGCCAGGCCGAGGAGATGCCGTGGGGCACGGCGCAAGAGGTCACCCGCCGGATCATCGAGGCCGCCGACAGCGCCGGCGCCGACAACATACAGGTCAGCCTCAACCGCGGGGTGCTCCCGCATGAGCTGTTCATCGAGCAGATCCGCCGTTTCGCCCGCGAGGTGCTGCCCGCGCTGCAAGCCCACAAAGTGACCCGCGTCCCGTTGGCGGAAGAAATCCCGGCGTGACGCCGCCGCACGGACTTACAGCCGCGCTTCGAGGATCATGCTGAACGGCGTCTCCGCGGCGCGGCGGACCTGGCGAAAACCCCCGGCAATGATGACTTCGCGCAGCTTCGCCTCGCCCGCCTGCGCGCCGAGTGCCGCACCCACCTCCTGCGCCAGCGAGGTCGGCACGCACACCATCGTCGAGGCGGCGTAGTAAATCCGGCCGACCGGGTTCAGATTGTCTTCGAGCCGGTCGCCGGCGATCGGCTCGACGATCATCCACGACCCATCGGGTTTCAAGGACTGCCGGACATGCGCCGCCGCCCCCGCCGGGTCGCCCATGTCGTGCAGGCAGTCGAAAAACGCAACCAGGTCGAAATCCCGTTCCGGGTAGTCCTTCGCCGTCCCGACTTCAAACTTGGCGTTGGCCGTCACCCCATGCTCGCGGGCATGAGCCTCGGCATGCTCGATCGAATTCGGGTGGAAATCGTAGCCGACGAACTGCGAGTTCGGAAACGCCTGCGCCATGATCACGGTCGAGACTCCGTGGCCGCAACCGACATCGGCGACCTTGGCGCCGCGTTCCAGTTTGGCGACGACGCCGTCGAGCGCCGGCAACCAGCTAGCGACCAGATTGTTGTGGTAGCCCGGGCGGAAGAACCGGGCGACCGCGCAGAAGAGGCAAGTCGCCTGGTCGCCCCAAGCGACCCCGGCGCCGGTCTTGAACGCCGGCTCGACCTTTGGCTGGTTGTCGAGCAAGGATGCCATGCAGGCGAAGGCGCCCGGCATGTAAACCGGGCTGTCCTCGACCGCAAAGACCATGGCCTGCTCCGGCGGCAACGTGAATTTCTGCGTTGCCGGGTCATAGGCGACGTAGCTCGAGGCGGCCTGATGCGACAGCCATTCGCGCAGATAGCGTTCATTGACGCCGGCCTTGGCGGCAAGCTCGGCCGCCGTCATCGGGCCGCCGGCATGCAAGGTTTTGTATAGCCCCAGCGCATCGCCGATCCGCACCAGTGCAACGCTCGCAGCACCGCCGAGATCGGACAGCATCTGTCCAACAAATTGATGCAGTTTGGTTTCGTCGACCATCCGTCGCTCCCCGGTAACATTTTAAGCTTACCTTAAGTTTAGCCGAGTTTCACGCGTATGGCAACGCCGCTAGATGGCGCCGCTTTGTTCAAGCACATCAGGCCGTGATCGAACACCCGTCACGAGCAATTACTTGGATTTTAGGAAAACTAAGATGACAATTTATCGACAACGCAAGAGATACTGTCCGCCATGTGAGGTATCTCACATAAGACTGTTCTGATCTCCGAGTATGACGGCGGAGCGGATACGACCATCCGCGACACAGGAGGTTCGAATGACACTCTCTCTAATGTTGGAGCGCACCACCCTGAACAACGTCGATGACGCCGCCGGACGGTGGCAGTACGAAGGCGGCACCGTCTTCGAGGAAAAGCGGCAGGTCGGCTACTACGCCAGCACCAAGCGGGTGATTTTTGGCGCAACCGACGCTCAAAACACCGCGATGCTGACCCTCGAAATATTCTTTAAGCCCCAGATGCCGCCGCAAAACATCGTCGTACAGGGTTCGCACGATTTCAACTCGGGCGGCGAGATCGGCAGCGTCAGCGCCGCCTCGGCAGCATACGCCACCTACATCGGCAAGGAATTCCATCGCGTCGGCAATGCTCTGACCATCGCGTAACCAGTGTGCGCGGCGGGTTCTCGACGGGCCCGCCGCCGCTCAAGTAGCGAATTGCTCTTTGAACACGCGTTCTTCGAGGTCGGCTTCGCGGTCGAACAGCAAGGTCATCGCTATATCCCGATTTTCGCGGATTTCGACGCTGACGACATCGCGCGCCTCGGTGAAATCGGCGACCGCGCTGACCGGCCGCTTATCGGTTTCGATCGCCTCGATGCGGACTTGAGCTTCGTGCCGCAACAGCGCGCCGCGCCACCGCCGCGGGCGAAACGCGCTGATCGGGGTCAGCGCCAGAACCCCGGCGCCGAGCGGGATGATCGGCCCGTGCGCCGAAAGGTTGTAGGCGGTGCTGCCGACCGGTGTCGCCACCAGGATGCCGTCGGACATCAGTTCCTCGATGCGGACGACCCCGTCGACGACGACCCTCAACTTTGCCGCCTGACGGCTCTCGCGCAGCAGCGACACCTCGTTGAAGGCAAGGGCGCGATGGCGAACACCGTCCACGTCGCGCGCAACCATTTCGAGCGGGTGCAGAACTACCGGCTGAGCTTCCACCAGTCGCTCGAATAAAGCATCGGAGCGGTAGAGGTTCATCAGGAACCCGACGCTGCCGCGATGCATGCCGTAGATCGGCACCCCCTGCGGCAGGAAGCGGTGCAAGGTCTCGAGCATGAAGCCGTCGCCGCCGAGCGAGACGACGATTTCGGCACGCTCCGGTGCGACGCAAGTGTAGAGGCGAGAGAGTTCCGTCAGCGCGTGCTGCGCGGCTTCGCTTTCGGCCGCGACGACGGCAATCCGGGGTGCGCCGGATGGCGAGACGAGGGTCACCCGCCAGTCACGCTCATGTGCCGAGCGACGGCTGGGCGGTTATGGCGACGATCAATGATGAAATCGTGGCCCTTCGGCTTGCGCCCGATCGCCTCGTCGATGGCTGCGACCAGCGCCTCGTCGCCTTCGGACTGGCGCAATGGGGTGCGCAGGTCGGCGGCATCTTCCTGGCCGAGGCACATGTAGAGCGTCCCGGTGCAGGTCAGACGGACGCGATTGCAGCTCTCGCAAAAATTATGAGTCAAGGGCGTGATGAAACCGAGCCGCCGGCCAGTCTCGCGCACACTCGCATAGCGCGCCGGGCCGCCGGTACGGTAATCGGTGTCGTCGAGGGTCCAGCGCCGCTCGAGCTGGGCGCGCACCAGCGACAGCGGCAAGTATTGCTCGAGCCGGTTTTCGCCGCCGATGTCGCCCATAGGCATGACCTCGATAAAGACGAGGTCGAACCCCTGATCGCCGCACCAGGCGACGAGATCGTCGAACTCGTTGTCGTTGACGCCGCGCAATGCCACGGTGTTGATCTTCACCGCGAGCCCGGCCTGCTTCGCGGCGCGCAGCCCGTCGAGCACAGTTTCGAGCTGGCCACGGCGGGTGATCTCGGTGAATTTGGCGGGATCGAGCGTGTCGAGCGAGACATTGACCCGGCGCACCCCGCAATCGGCGAGCTCGCCGGCGTAGCGGGCGAGCTGGCTGCCGTTCGTCGTCAAGGTCAGCTCGTCGAGCGCACCCGTGCCGATGTGGCGGCCGAGCGAACGAAACAGGGTCATGATGCCGCGCCGCACCAGCGGCTCGCCGCCGGTCAGGCGCAGCTTGCGCACACCGAGCCGGACAAAGGCGCTGCACATCCGGTCGAGCTCTTCGAGGGTCAACAGCTCGGCCTTTGGCAAAAAAGTCATTTCCTCCGCCATGCAGTAGACGCAGCGGAAGTCGCAGCGGTCGGTGACCGATACGCGCAGATAGGTGATATGCCGTCCAAACGGATCGATCATGCTGTGCTCACTCGCGGCGTTGCCGCATCTATTCAAGGTCCGGCTCTCTTCGAAGCCCGGCTCTTTTCGAAGATAGGGAGGCGAGCCGCAAATGTCGCCCCCGATGCGTCCGGTTATGTGCCCTCCGCCGGCGGCTCCTCCGGGAACCAGTCGCCGAGCACCTGGTCGTCGGTGTACGAGGCGGCCCGCACCCGCGCCGTCATCGCCGCGTCGATCTCGCCGTGCTGCTCCAAAGCCCTGATCGCAAGCCGGACGGCATGCCTTGTCTGCTTTTCCCCAAACCCTCGATCTCCTCCGCAAGGTTCTGCCAATCGATGACCTGGTTCGAGCCGCCGCGGGCTGCGGCACGCAGCGCCTCAGCTTGCTGCTGCGACCAGGCGACAAAATCCTCGTCGTAATGCGTCGTGACTGTCATAACCGCTCCGGTCGGCGATGGCCTACGAGCAATATGCCTATCCGCGGCTACTATATGCCAAAGGGTGAGGCGTTGCGCGAGCGGCCTCGACTTGCACCGCGAGGCGGCCCAGGCCATCATCCGCCCATGCAGGAATTTACCGTCCGTCCGCAGCCCGACGACCCGAGGCTGACCCGCACCGTCGCCGGCATCGACCAGGAAGGCCGCCCGATCGAGACCCAAATCGTCATGGAGCGGCCGCTGACCCTGTTTCTGAACGGCCGTGAGATCGTCACGATGATGACGATCGGCGACCATCCGGACTACCTCGCGGTCGGCTATCTCTTGAACCAGAACATGCTGCGGCCGGGAGACCGGGTGACCGGCATCGACTATGACGAGGAGCTCGAAACCGTCGTCGTCCGCACCGATCGCGAGACCGATTTCGAAGACAAATTGCGCAAGAAGACGCTGACCTCGGGCTGCGCCCAGGGCACCGTCTTTGGCGATCTGATGGAGAAGTTCGAAGAGGTCCGCCTCGACCCCGGCGCTATATTGCGCACCTCCTGGCTCTACACGCTGACCCGCAAGATCAACACCGCGCCGAGCCTTTACCTCGCGGCGGGGGCCATCCATGGCTGCGCGTTGTGCGAAGAGGATCGGCCGCTTCTTTACATGGAGGATGTCGGCCGGCACAACGCGATCGACAAGATCGCCGGGTATATGCACCTAAATGGCATCTCGCCGGCGGGCAAGATATTTTACACGACCGGGAGGCTGACCTCGGAGATGGTGATCAAGACGGTGCAGATGGGTATTGCGATCCTGATCTCGCGTTCGGGGTTCACGGCCTGGGGGGTCGATCTCGCGCGGCAGGCCAATCTGACCCTGATCGGGCGCGCCAGGGGCAAGCGTTTTATGGCACTCGCGGGCGCTGAACGCATCGTTTTCGATGGCGATATGCGTGCCATGGAGGAAGAGCACCCGCGCGTTGCGCGCAAGGCCAGCCTCGCCGAAGAGGAGGCGGCGTGAAAACCGTCGGCGTGCTGCTCGCGGGCGGACAGTCGCGGCGGATGGGCGGCGGCGACAAGGCGCTGCGGCTGCTCGGCGGCATCTCGTTGCTCGACCGGGTAATCGCCCGGCTGCGGCCCCAGGTCGACGCGCTCGTGCTCAATGCCAACGGCGACCCTTCGCGGTTTGCCGGG
>DATKHX010000402.1:0-5004 GCA_035510075.1 Allostellaceae bacterium | reverse complement strand
GCGCGCGAGAGCGGCGAGCGGGGTGCCGTCGCACCAATCGAGCGCCAGAAAACCGCCCGATTTGCCCGATGCCGCGCACGCGACCCCGGTCCGCTCGAAAACCGTCGTCCGAATCCCGCGGCGGCTCAGGAAATAGGCAATGGAGGCTCCGATCACGCCGCCGCCGCAAATCAGGACATGCATCGCTTGGCCATTGGTAAGTTGCCCGTAGGATCCCGGCGAGCTTTGGTCGCGAGCAGGCGGAGACGCGCCGGTTTCCATCGGCAAGATATATTCGGTTCCGCGATCGATCGCGCGGGTGGTCGTGAAAACCGCGTCGCGTGCCTCCGCCGCGAACTTCCGATGCCAAATCCACGGGCACGATCCAGCTGTGGACTTTGTGTTGCCGATCAGGCAATATTCGAAAACTTGGGGGGTACTGCGGTAAGCGCAAATGAGGGTCTGGGGATCAATCGGTCTTTGCTTGGCGATATCCGCTGTCTCCGCCGCGCCGGCAGCCGACGCCGCGTCCTGCCGGGTGAAGAAAAACCACAACTGTTTCGATGCCCCCGCCACGGTCAACTTCAGCACGGTTCCCGACATCTCCAAGCAAATCGTCAGCGAAGAGCCGATCGCGGAAAAACCGAAGACCAGCGTCGTCGAAGCCCCGCCGATCACAACCTATACCGGCCCGACTGTCGGGGTGAGCTCGATGGCTCATGCGCCGACCGTCGGCTATTACTGGTCGCTGGAGCCCGATACCAACAAATAACCGCTCGCGCCCGGCGAAGAGTTGCTTGGTGTTGATGGCGACGACCGCGCGGCTGTCGGGGGCGGGGCGCTGAGCGGTCCGGCCATCGCTGCCTCTGGCCCGAGCAACGCCGAGCGGATCGCCGATCTCGGGGTTCTTGGCCTTGGCCTCGTCAGCGGTATCGCCGCCTCGGTAGCACTGGTGGCCGCGGCGCTTTCCCGCGGCGAACCTCGCCTCGTGATCGGGGTCGGGATCTACGTGGCGGGTTTGCTGGCGATGCTCGGCTGCTCGCTTCTCTATCGCGCGACCACCGAAACACGACGGCGCCAATTCTTTCGCCGCATCGATCACGCCGCCATTTTTGCGATGATCGCCGGGTCCGCCACACCCTTTGCCCTGGCGCGGGCCGGCGCCTACGGCATAATCCTGGCAGCGGCGCTTTGGGCCGTCGCAGCACTTGGGATCGTCTTCAAGCTACGCTATCCGATCGGCAGCATTCGACGGTCCGCGTTATTATATTTGCTGCTCGGCTGGGCCAGCCTGGTCGCTGTCGGCCCGAGGATCTCGACCGAAACCGCGCTGCTGATCGCCGCCGGCGGCGCTTTCTACTCCGTCGGCGTCCCTTTTCTGCTGCGGTGGCGGCTGCGCTACCGCCTCGCGATCTGGCACGCTTTTGTGCTCGCCGGCGCTGCCTGCCACTGCCTGGCGATCCTCGACGGCGTCGTTTTCGCATAATCGGCGGCACCTCGCTCAGCGGTATCGGGTTGCCGTCGTGCGCGACTACGAGGCACAATCGTCAGCTAGCGCCGCCGCGGAAGGAATGGACAATGAAAGAGGGCTATCGCTTCGTCGATTGCGACATGCACATCATGGAGCCCGCCGATCTGTTCGACAAATACCTCGACCCTGCGTTCAAGCCGCGGATCACCTCGGCGATGCGGCCGGTCGACGGCGGCAGCACCGGGATGCGGCGGCGGCCCTTGTGGTTCTTCGACGGCACCCCGACCAGCAACGACGGCAACGTCTCGCAATATAACCGCATCCGCGGCCCGCTCGTCGGCGCCCGCGGCAACAAGAACGTGATGTTCGCGGTCGAGCGCGGCTATGACGCCGAAGCGCAAATCATCGGCATGGAGATGGAGGGGATCGACATCGCGGTTCTGTTCCCGACTGCCGGTCTGTCGTTTCTTGCTCGTGACGACATGGACCCGCAATTCTCCAATGCGATCTGCCGCGCCTACAACGACTGGCTGCACGATTTTGTCCAGCACAGCCCCGACCAGCTCAAAATGGCAGCGATGCTGCCGGTGCACGACGTCAATCTCGCCTGCCGCGAGCTTCATCGCTGCGTCAAGGAATACGGTGCCGTCGGTGCGTTTGTCCGGCCGAACTACGTCAACGGCCGCTATTGGCACTCGACCTATTGGGACCCGCTCTACGGCATGCTGCAGGACCTGCAAGTGCCGTTGTGCTTTCATGAGGGCACCGGCTCTTATTATTCGACGATCGAGCCGCGCTTTGGCGAAAACCGCTTTATGCGCCACGTCGCCAGCCACTCGACCGAGATGCAGCTGGCGCTGATCGCACTGATGCTCGGCGGCATCCTCGAATCGTATCCGCGGCTCAAGGTAGCGTTTCTCGAAGCGCAGAGCTGGTGGGTCCCAGGGCTGTTGGGGCGCATCGAGTGGGATCTGCGCCAGCACCACCAGGCCGACGCGCCCTATCTGAAATTGACGCCCAACGAATACTGGCAGCGCAACTGCTTTTCGGCGATCGAAAGCGGCGAACGCGAGGTCGGCTCCGTCATCGAGCTGTTGGGCGGGGCCGACAACATCTGCGTGTCGAGCGATTTCCCGCACTTCGACTCGAGCTTCCCCGAGGTGTCGAGCCGGGTCTTGCACAATCCCAGCATCACGCCCGACCTCGGCGGCAAGATCCTGTCGGGCGGCGCCCGCCTCTACGGCTTCGACAAGGACGATTTCGCCAAGGCCGACGCCGCCGCCAAGCGCCGCGACAACATCGGCGCCGGCCACGCCTAGTGTTCGATCGATGAGTTCTTGAAACGGCTGGTCATTGCGAGCACGGCGACGCAATCTCGTCGACAACGTGCCGACGAGGCTGGAGATTGCCGCGTCGCCCCTTCCGCACGCCCGCCGGGGGTTGAGCATGTGATCGAGCGCATCCACCATTGATGGAGATGCAGCAGCGCTGAGCAGGCTGCGTCTGCTCGCGCACCGGGTGCTCGCGGGTCGGCATCAGCGAGCGCCGTTCCGGGATGTCTTGGCGCGGCACGAAGCTCGCCTCGATCAACCCGCAGGCCAGCAGATCGGCGATCCCCATCGCGTCGTCATGCCCGTCTTGCGGCCCGGCACCGGCTCGAGGGGCGCGGCGGTGGCCACGATCAGCGTAAAAATCGCCCGCGCTCGGGAGCTTCGACACCGGCCTGCGGTATTCCATGCTGTATCCTCCACACCGGCGCCGCCGGGGGTGGGGGCCTGTAACAAAACGAAATCTAACAAGCGTGCTCCGGGGCCAAGCGTGCTCCGGGCGTGCCGCCCTTGGCGCCCGTCGGGGTCTTCGAGGCTCCGCGGGTCCGACGCGCAATCGGGCCCTCCAGCGCCAGGGAGCATCGACCTCGGCCCGACGGCCGCGACATCCGGCAGTTCCGAATATTTGGTTTGAGATCGGGAGCTTTTCCCCAGTTTAGCGGAACCAGAGCCCTCGCTGCAGTGTCCCCGCGTATAGACCGGTCGCTGCGACAGCGCTCCGGCTGAGGATGCAGCATCGTATTCGGGAGGATCTTCGATGGCGACCCAACAGTCTCCGGACCAAAAAAAGACCGTGGAGCGCGTCATGCACGAGTACAAGCACGGCGAGCTAAAGACTGCGCGCGGCTCGCGCAAGGTTAAAAACCCGAAACAGGCGATCGCGATCGCGCTGAACGAAGCCGGCGCCACGAAATACGAAGACGCGAAAAAGAACGCCGCCAATTTGCGTCGCACCAAAGCAAAGGAACGACGTGGCCAGACCTATCAAGACGAAAAGGAAGGCCATCGGGCGACGCAGGAGACCTATCGTCGGGCCGAGACCAGATCGAGCCGCGGCAATAAGTCCGGCGCTGCCGGCAAAAGCCGCGCTGAGCTCTACGCCGAAGCTCGCCAGCGCGAGATTCCCAACCGCTCCAAGATGAGCAAGGCCGAACTCGAGCGGGCGCTCGGGCAGCAATAAGGCGATTTCGGCACCGTGGCGCCGGCCGGGCGGGGGAACCGCCGGGAGGCGGGCAAGGTTAAAGGGACAATCATTGCGGTGACGGTCGACGCGCTCCCCGGCGTGGCGCGCGGAGAACCGGCAACCGCCCATCCATCCCGGGTCGCGAGGGCAAAGCCATGGCCAAAACCGTTGGTGATTTCATCGTCGAGCGTCTGCATCAATGGGGCGTCCGGCGCATCTACGGCTTCCCCGGGGACGGCATCAACGGCTTCTTTGGGGCATTGCAAAGAGCCGAGGGCAAGATCGAGTTCATCCAGGTGCGGCACGAGGAGATGGCAGCGTTCATGGCCTCGGCCCACGCCAAATTCACCGGCGAATTGGGGGTGTGCACCGCCACTTCCGGCCCGGGTGCTGCCCATCTGGTCACCGGGCTCTACGACGCGCGGCTCGACCACATGCCCGTCCTGGCGATCGTCGGGCAATCGGCGCGCACCGCGATCGGCGGCCACTATCAGCAGGAGGTCGATCTCCCCGCGCTGTTCAAGGATGTGGCCGGGGCCATGGTCCAGACGGCGATGATGCCGGGGCAAATTCGTCATCTGGTCGACCGCTCGGTGCGCATTGCGCTCGGCGAGCGCCGAGTGACGGCGCTGGTCCTCCCGAACGACTTGCAGGATTTGCCCTACGAGGACCCGCCGCGCGCTCACAACACGCTGCATTCGGGCGTCGGCTATGACCGGCCGAAAACCGTGCCTTACGAGCGCGAGCTGCAGCGTGCCGCCGAGGTGCTGAACGCCGGCAAGAAGGTGGCGATCCTGGCTGGGGCGGGCGCGCTCCGCGCCACCGACGAGCTCATCGCGGTCGCGGACCGGCTCGGGGCCGGGGTCGCAAAGGCGTTGTTGGGCAAGGCCGCGCTGCCGGATGAGCTGCCCTGGGTCACCGGCTCGATCGGGCTGCTCGGCACCAAGCCGAGCTGGGACATGATGACCGAATGCGACACCTTGCTGATGATCGGCTCCGGATTCCCGTATTCGGAGTTCCTCCCCAAGGAAGGTGAGGCGCGC
>DATKHX010000401.1:0-3157 GCA_035510075.1 Allostellaceae bacterium | reverse complement strand
GCGGGTAGAACGAGCTCGGCTGGTGCTCGGTGTGAAAGGCCGGGCACTCGATCGCCTCCTGCAGGTTCATGCGGTGATGCACGTGGTGCAGAAACATCAGCGCCGACCACTGGTCCTGCTGGTCGCCGCCGGGCGTGCCGAAGGCCATGTACGGGGCGCCATCCTTGAACGCCATTGACGGCGAGAGGGTGCTGCGCGGGCGCTTGCCAGGTTCGAGGCTCGCCGGCAGCCCCTCTTCGAGCCACAGCATCTGCATCCGGGTGCCGAGGCAGAAGCCGAGCTCGGGGATGACCGGCGAGCTTTGCAGCCACCCGCCCGAAGGTGTGGCCGAGACCATGTTGCCCCAGCGGTCGACCACGTCGAGATGGCAGGTGTCGCCGGCGACGACACCCTGGCGGCTGGTGGTTGGCTCGCCAACCCCGGCAACCGTGGGCTCGCCGATGCCGGCCCCGGTGATCGCGGCTTCATGGCCGCGGGCCAACACCCGCGGCGTGCGGCCGTCAGGGCTGCCCGGACGCAATTCGAGCGAGGCGCGGTCGCCGACAAGCCGCCGCCTGGCGTCGTTGTAGGGCGGCGACAGCAAAGTCTCGATCGGCACGTCGACAAAATCAGGGTCGCCATACCATGCCTCGCGATCGGCCAGAGCGAGCTTCAGGCATTCGACGACGGTATGGACGAAATCGGGGCCGAGCGGGTCGAGACCGTCGAGGTCGAACCCTTGCAGCAGTGCCAGGGTCTGCAGCAACACCGGCCCCTGGCTCCACGGGCCGCCCTTGACGACGCTCCAGCCGCGATAATCGAAGCGGAGCGGGGTCTCGACCGGGACCCGCCAGCGCGCCATGTCGTCGCCGGTCAACAGCCCGCCATGGCGACGGCCGGAGGCGTCGAGCACCTGCTCGCGGTGGCAGAAGCGGTCGATCGCGGTGGCGACAAAGCCCTCATACCAACAGGTCCGGGCGCGCTCGATCTGGCCGTCGCGCGTGCCGTCGCCGGCCTCGGCGAGGACCCGGCGGTAGGTCGCGGCGAGTGCCTTGTTGCGAAACAGCCGCCCCACCACCGGCGGCCGGCCGTGCGGCAGATAGACCGCGGCCGAGCTCGGCCATTCGCGCCGGAACATCTCGCTCATGAGCGCGACCGTCTCGCTGATGCGCTCGACGACCGGGTAGCCGTTCTCGGCATAGGCGATCGCCGGTGCGAGGATCTCGGCGAGCGACATCGTCCCCCAATCGCGCAACAGCCGCGCCCAGGCGCCAAACGCGGCCGGAACCGCGGCGGCGAGCAGGCCGGTGCCGGGGATCAGGTTAAGCCCGAGCGAGCGAAAGCGGCTGATCGTCGCGGCGGCGGGGGCGACTCCTTGGCCGCAGATCATGTCGCAGCGCTGGTTGGCCTCGCTCCACACCAGGATCGGCGCCTCGCCCAAGGGGCCGTTCAAATGCGGCTCGACAACCTGCAAAGTGAAGCCGGCGGCCGCCGCGGCGTCAAAAGCGTTGCCGCCCTTTTCTAGAATGCTCATGCCGACCGCGGAAGCGAGCCAATGGGTCGAAGCGACGGCGCCAAAGGTGCCGCGGATCTCAGGGCGGGTGGTAAAGGCCGGCATCGTCGCTTCTCCGCATGGTAATGCTGCTCTAATGCATTCAGGTTAAACCACGATAGTCGTTCTGCGAAAAGCTCAGCCCATCGCAATCGTCGCGATTGGGCCTATTTAACCCGTGGCCCCGACCCGCCGGGGCGCAGTCGCGCACCGCTAACCAGCAAATGGGTTCGAACCTGTCAGCCATCCCCGAACTGGCATCGCCGCCCGAGCCTGCGACCAGGACCAGTGGCGAAGAATTCTTCCGCATCGAGGGCGTCTACACCGGGCTCGGCGCGCCAATCCTGGGCGGCGAGGTCGGGCGCTGGCTGCTGGTCGACGGGCCGCATATCGACAGCGAGATCGAATTGTTCGACGAGCTGTGCTGGCGGCTGGTCGGCGACGGGGTGCCGTTATGGCGCGCGAGCTTTTACGGCGGCACTCTTCATCCGCAAATCCGCGGCGTCGGAGCACGGTGGTGGGGCGACCGCAAGGTCATCGAGGACTACCGCGTCCTGCACGGTTCAGACGAAACCGACGAATACAAGCTGAGCCCGATCCGCCTGACGGTCGAGCGCGGCACGCCGATGCGCCGCCGCCTCGATCGCCCGGCGCCCGAATACCCGCTGTTGGAAAAGATCAGAAAGGCCGGCGGCACCGATTATTTCGCGCTAGCGCTGAACCGCACTTTCCGCCGGTTTCCGGCAGTCGCCTGGGCGACCGATCGGCCGGGCGGGTTCAGCGACGCCGACATCGCCAAGCTCGAGGAAATCAACCCGGCGCTGGCGGCGATCGCCGAAACCCGCGCAGTGCGGCGGATCAGCGCCAATCTGCTCGACACCTACCTCGGGCCGCAGGCCGGCCGCCGCATCCTCGCCGGGCAGATTTTCCGGGCACAGGGGGAGCGGATGCGCGCGGTGATCATGATGACCGACATGCGCAACTTTACCGGCCTGTCCGACCGGCTGCCCGGCGATTCGGTCATCGAATTGCTCGACGACTATTTCGACGCGGTCGTATCGCCGATCGAAGACAAAAAGGGCGAGGTGTTGAAATTCATCGGCGACGGGGTGTTGGCGATCTTTCCGGCCGAAGACGACGAGGATTTCGCGCCATCGAGCCTGCGCGCGCTCGAAGCCGCAACCGAGGGGCTCGAACGGCTTGCCGCGATCAACCTCTCTCGGCGGGAACGCCAAGAGCCCGAATTTCGCATCGGCATCGGGCTGCATTTGGGCGAGGTCATCTATGGCAATGTCGGTGCGGCGGACCGGCTCGACTTCACCGTGATCGGGCCGGCCGTCAACCTCGCCTCGCGCATCGAGGGGCTGACCAAGCGCCTCTTACGCCCGCTGTTGACCTCCTCCGCCTTCGCCGAAATCTGCCCGCGCCCGTTGGTTTCGCTGGGCTTCCATCCGGTCCGCGGCCTCCACCAGCCCGAGGAGGTGTTCGGCCTGCCCGAACGGTGAAACAACCGTAGCCGCACCAGCGATGTCCGAGCGGCACCCGGCCGCGCATGCCGCTCGCCGATCGGGATTGCGAAAGGCTTTCAGCACAGCGGGCGTATCGTATGTTCGGCGGAGTTGCGTT
>DATKHX010000400.1:0-14933 GCA_035510075.1 Allostellaceae bacterium | reverse complement strand
CCGACGGTTCACCAACCTGCTTCGCGATCTAGACCTATCGGTCTTCGCATTCTGGGTCAGGTCTGGATCGTTTTCTAGCCCGATCGATCGATTGGCGAAGCTCCTCCCAGCTTAGAGAATGCTTTTGAGCTTGCCAGACCTGTAGGGTGCAAAACTCGCAAGCGATACGAGAGATCAGCAAGTGGAAAGGGCAAAGCCGACGAAACCGGTTCGCGTGTTGCTGATGAATATGCCGCGGCTCCTGTTCGATATGATCAAGGGAACCATCATGTCCTGCCAGACCGTTCAGGTCGTGAACGAGACTATTATACAGGGTAAGATGCTTCCTGCCGCCGTCGCAGCAAAAGCAGATGTTGTCATCGTCGACGACAAGGATGCGTCAACTGAGAACTTCTACCAAGTTTTATATCGACGGCCGCAACTTAGGATTTTGATGATCTCCCGGGATGGCCGGCGCGGGTCATTATACGAGTTACGACCGCGCATAACGGCGATCGAGGAAATATCCGCCGAAAACCTTATCGCCGCGCTCCGCGGCAGAGCAAGCATCGCCGGCAACGAGGAGATGCCGCAGCAATGAGTGAGTTTGTCGACGCGACGCTGCTGCGTTTTTCGCAGGATCCATTTGTTGCGGGTCTGTTGAACGGCCTCGGGTTGACGGCAATCTTTAACGCGACCTTCGATGCCACAGACATCGCTCTGCAGTCGGTCGCCCTGGGCCCGATTTCCGCTCGTTCCTACAAGGTGCCAGCCTTCGAGACCGTGCGCAGCATCGGGACCGACGAGCGCACCATGCCCGATGCTCAGCGTGTACAGAAGGAGCGCGTCGTGCCGCGCTCGGGCCGCCTCGAATGGGTTGATGTTGCCTTTGATGTGGTCCTCAATACGAAGGTCCAGACCCTGGTGGGACCCCTTCAGAGCGTGAACTCGCAGACGCTCGAGCAGAAGCTCGGAGGGGTCACTTCGATCGCCGATTTACGGACTAAACTGCTGGCGCTCTACGCTCCGAGCATTGTCGACGCTCTGTTCGCCGAAACGAGCATCTCGACGTTTGATGATTTCGAGCGGCAGCGACATCTGTTCATCGAGCTGATCGGAGCAGCACCGCCGCCGTTCGACCCGAACGATCCGGCTGCCGCGCGAGATTTCACTGTGTCAGTGGCGGTGAAAATCACCGACGGCTTTGACGTCTCCGGGGCGCTGCAGGCGGCCAAGCTCTGCCGCAGCATCCTCGAGCACGAAGTGATCCGCGGTCCTCTCGCCGGCGTCGAAAGGACGGTCCCTTACGCGTTGGTCACGATCTTCGCCGACGCAGCGGTCACCGACACCTCGCTTCCCGGTCTGACCGCGGCGCAAGCAAAGACTGAGGTTGGCGCGCTGTTCGCCGGCGAGCGGATGTTTGCGCAGTTCATCACCTAAGGAGGGCGGACACATGGCGGATGACGACAAAACCGAAGCTGGGGCCGGCGCGCCCCCACCGCGCACCCGACGGGATCAAGCCGCTGCCAGGGCTACCGTCGAAGCCGTGACCCCGCGTCCGCTGCCGGCCCCCCGCGCGCTGACCCGAACCGAGCTCGAGGCATTACGCTCGCGGCTGCAACGGAAGTTCCACTGACGTGGCGCGCGCGCGCTAGGAGGCACCATGCCGGTCAGATACATCACGGTAACGCCGATCACGGACCTGTTTGTGCCGGCGACCCAATCATTCAGCGATATCGCCATTGTCGGCGCCGTCGACACCGACGCGCTGGGACCCAAAAAGGTGCCGGTGCCAGTCACCAACCCGCTCCAAGTGTCGTTTAATGTGCCGCCTCCGACCGTGAGTCTGACCACCAACGGCGCGACTGCGGCCGGCAGCGCCACGCTCAATTTCGCTGCCGTGCCGGCGACCATCCTGGTCGGCATGACGATCGCCGATCTCACCACCGGCTCCGTCATCCCGGCGGGAACGACGGTCCGCTCGACGACGGCAACGACCGTTGTGATGAGCCAGAATGCCACTGGCGCCGGCGTAGCCAACGGCGATTCGATCCAATTTAGCTACTTGCGCAATGGCAACCCGGTCGACGATATCGGCTGGTTCAAAGGCGCGCTGGGACAATCGGTCCAGACCGCGTTTGCGCAGACGCCCGGTCCGACGACGGTCTGGGCGATTGCGACAGACCCCGCCGATGCCGCCAACACATTGGCCAATGGTCTCGCCGAGGCCGCGAAGATCGCCGTTCAGATCGTCACTCTGGCCAATACGCCGCTTACCGGAACCGGCGCCGGGCAGGGACAGGCCGAACTAGAGGCGTTGGCGACGCACTGCAACACGGTCTCGAACACCGGCGCCGACGGTTTGGCGAGGATCGGGGTTGCCATGCTCGGCAACGGCGTCACCGATACGACGTTGATCACCGGGACCCTCGCGCAAAACCGGATGACGATGATCGCCCACCACTCGACCGAGGATGCAGCCGCGGCCGTGGCGGGCGTCATCGCCGGCTATCCCCCGCACATTTCGTTGCTGCTGAAGCCGATTGCAATCGATATGGACAAAGTGTTCTCCGATAGTGAGATCGACTCGTTCAACAACGCCCGCATCAACTGGGTGACTCGAACACCGCTGATTCCGGGCGCCGGCTTCTACATGGGCGAGGGATACACGCTCGGGGCCGATCAGCCCTATATCGACATCCCTCGCACCATCGACGAGATCTCGTTCGATTTGAAGGCGGCGCTGATTCGCTCGATCGGCGTGCTGCGGGTGACCCGCGCCGGACTGCGCGCTCTGGTCGCTGCCATGACCGCGGTATTGCAGCCATTGCAGGACGACGGCGTCATCGACAGCTATCTCGTCTTCTTCCCGCTCCTGGTGCTGCTCGACAAGAATCCGTCATCGTTGAGCGATGCCGAGCTTCAGGAGATCCACAATGCGCAGGCGACCCGAACCGTCGACTCGGTCGTAACCATTCAATACGCCGGAGCGATCCACCGCCTCAACATCACGCTCAAGTTTGAATAAGGAGCCAGCGCATGCCCAATTGGTCCTCCCGGCTGGAAGTACAAGTGAACAGTGTAACCTTGACTCCGATTACATCGTTTACCACGACCTTTGCCAGCTCGGTCACTCAAATCCATTCGATCGAGGCGGACAATGTCGGGGTGATCGTAAAGCCCCAAACCATGACCTTCACGATGACGGTCCCGGCGCTCGGCCCTGACCAGACGAACCCGCACAGCACCGCTGCGAGCCTTTATCAGCTGGCGATTGCGGGGACGGCATTCGACGTGGCGTTGAGCGTGGCGAGCGGTACCGACTGGGTATTCCAACAGCTGCTGTTCCGAGGTTGCTATATTACTTCGGCGAACCCGAGCAGTGTTAATGTCGGGACGACGTCGGGGCTGCTGGACACGGTCCCGGTCGCGATGTTCAGCGGAATTGTCACGGACTTTGCCGCCGCGGCCGACATCACGCTGGCCCCCTGATGGCCATAAACATTCCGGTGCTTGTCGGCGTGGTGCCGCTTTTCAAGGTCCAGACCTACGTCGTCACCGAGGGCTACAAGAGCGTGTCGATCCCCGCAAGCTCGTTTGTTCAGATGGTCGGGGTGACGAGCAAGACGATCGCGATCGACGCTCTGCTCGTCGGCGTAGAGCGCGCGTTTCGACCGGTGCTTGAAGCGTTGGCGATGAACACGATCCCGGGGGCCCTCCAGGTCACTTCATTGTTGGAGTCTTTCATCGGGATCCCTGTCGTGTCGAAGAACTTTATACATCTCGACATGCAGATCACCCAGCTGAAGTTCACCCAGGACAACACTAACCGCGAGACCCTTTCGGTGCACCTCGAACTGACGAATGTGCCCCGCCCCAAAAAGCTGGGGGGCTTTCTCCCAGGCGCCGATATCGCGCTGGGTATCGGCTCGGCGTTTGTCTGATGATTACTGGTCCCTCAGGTCGCGCGTACGACCCGCTCCCGATCGATAACACAGCCGGGTTTCCCCAGGGGTTCCCGTTGTCGCTCAACGGCATCAATTATCAGTTTTCGCTTTATGTCGATGTTCCGGAGGCGGCGCTCGGCCCTATCGACGAGGTGATGGTGCTGCCGGATGCGCAACGCTTCTTGGTTGTGCGGGTTGACATACTGGCGGCCGACGGAACCACGCAAACGATATTTCTCCGCAAAGTCGTGCCGTCGCTCGAATACAGCGTCCGCGGCATCGGCCTGTATTTCCCGACCCAGATTGTCGCGCGCCGCAACCTCAACGGGGTCGGAAGCTTCGGTACCAACATTGTCGCCGGGGTCACTTCGCTATGAGCGCGAGCAGCGGCGTCTTCACCAAGTATGTGATCGAATTCGTCGACGCCAAATTCAAAGTGTCGAATGATGTCTCGGCCATTTCCGCCGGCGATTTCCTTCTCGATGCGGACGTTACGGTGACGATGGGTCGCGACACTGCCGGAACGACCTTCACCATCATAGTTTATAATCTGCCGCAGAACCAATTGGACATTCTCGATGCCGCTATAAACCCCAAGAACTATCTGCAATCAGTCAAGGTCCAGCTTGGCTATTTCGAGACAAAGGTCCAGCTGGTCGTCGACGGCATCTACGAAAAAATCGAGAGCAAAGTGGCAGCCGATAGCACCACCGGGCAAAACCGGTTGGTCACAACGATTTCCGGCAAGGAAAAAGCGCTGCGTGCTTGCTCCGACGCCAAGTACAGCTGCACCCTGTCCGACGATAACGCCGCGGACCTTGCGAGCGCAGCGAAGAGCGTGCTGTCGGAAGTCGCGTCGAAGGCCAATAAGACGGCTCATCCCGGCATCGACAAACTGGTCGATCAAACCATTCACATTACAGGCGGGCTGACGGGGAAGACGGCGACGACCTTTAATAATAATTCGATCCTGACGGTGCTCTCTGAAATGGCCAGCAATGCTAAATCTCCTAGCGATGCTAAATCCGCCAGCAATAAATCCGGCAGCAATGCTAAAGCGGAGCTGCTGCTCGTCGACGGCAAGGTCTATCTGGGCGCGCCAATCGAATACGACCCCGACCCACCTGGAGCCTCCGGGATCACATTCGACCCATCGGTCAACCTGGCGCAGTTCAGCAAAGTCAAAGTGAACGTCAAGCCAAAGAAAGACTCCAACGCAAAAGCACCCACTGCCGACCAAGCCGACGCCTCCACGGATTCGACCATCCGCGCTTTTAGCTTTACTGCGCTGGGTGACCCGACCATGCGCCCAGGGCAAAAGGTCACCCTCAGCAGCCTCACAACGCCGACCTTTTCTGGGCTCAAAGATCCCACCTTCGCTGAAGAGTTCCGTATCAACACGGTCACCCACCAGCTCAGCGGTTCTGCCGGCTATATCTGCACCGGCGAGGCAGTCGACGCGGCAAACGCCGCCGCCGCCCGCGAAGCCATTAAGCCGAGCGCCGCGGGCGGCGCCCAGGACGTTGCCAGCGCCATCAAATCGGAAGCTGGCAAAAATCCGGTCATCGAGGTCGCTTCTGTCAAGGCGGCGGCGGACAAGGACAAGTATCCCTACCAAGCCGATCTCTACTACGGGCAGACGCGAAAGGACGAGCAGCAGCCCTCGATCGAAGTCGCCATCACATCGAACGACTGTCAGGTGTATCGGCACAGACCGATTGCTTCGCCCTTCGCCTGGCGCAAATGCGGTCTTGTGACCCCAGTGTATCCTGTGATGAAGGCGCTGGTCGCGCACAACGCCGGGCTGGCAACCGACGGCATCGTTACAGGATATACCTGGTCGAAGCTACCGGATCTGCCGCCCCCGCCAAACGAGCCCGGCGACTGGTGGCTGTGTCTGCCAATCGACGTGGATGCGAAATCACTGCTGCCCCCGGACGCCAAGCTGACTGCACAAGACGAGAAAGGGAACCCGACATTCGATTGGGGTAAGGACTGGAAATGGGATGACTTCGACAAAACAAAGGCTGTCAACGATCTCACCAGCCACACTGGCAAACGGACCATTGAGGTCAAGGGCCTCAAAATCACCGTTGGCGCCGGCAAGCTTGCCACTATCGGGACGCGGCCGAGCGAGGGTCCTGACGATGATTTTCTGATCGAGCACGCGTCGGGGACGAGCATCCACATCGACTCAAACGGGGCGTTGACGATCGATGCCAGCAACGCGTCGCTGACAATCAAAGGCAATGTGGTCATCGAGGGCAGCCTCGAGATCAAATAATCCTACGCGAGCGAAGGTCATCTACGCATGTCGCTTGTCCTGACCGAGAAATCCTCCCTCGTCTGCGCCAATCACGGCGCGGTGCAGCTGACCGCGACGCAGTCGAAGCTCACCGTCGCCGGCGCGAAGGTGCTGGTGACCGGCGACTTGGCGAGCGCGCCGATCAGCGGCTGCCTGATCGTCCCGGTGCCTCCCCCGCCGGGGCCCGTCTCCGCCAAATGCCTGATGATCGCGTCGGCCGCTGGTGGTGTTTCAGCCAAGCTGAAGGTCGCCGGCAAGGGTGTGTTGCTCGAGACAGTACAGGGTACAACCTCGGGGCTTCTGGCAAACGTTGTGCAGACCTGGTCGGTGCAGAGCGCGGGCCAGTCCAAGTTGAAGGCGCCCTGAGCCATGGCCGCCGTTCCGGACGGAGTGTTTGGCACCAGCATTGCGCTCGTCGACGGCGATTTCAGACTCGTAAACGGCGATCTCGCCCTGGTCTCCGGCACCGACAATTTCGGGCAGGCTCTGCAGGTAATCGTCGAGACGCCGTTCGGCAGCGACCAGATCAACGTCACGTACGGGCTCGATGTCGCCGCAATCTTCACCGTTGCGGCCAGCCTCAGCTCGGTCAAGGACGTCATCCGGCTGAACCTCGTCAAGTCGCTCAGTGCCGACAACCGCATCCGCGAGATCGACGAGATCCTGTTCGACGACGAAGCCGGCTTCGCAGCGCTGGCGCCCGAGTTTGCCGGCGGGGACCCCGGTGCGACGGCACGGCACGGGCGCGTCTGGCACGCTGTAATCGCATTGACTACGGTGGCCGGGAGCCGGCAGCAGCTGGTCGTCTCGGGGGTGTCGCCATGACCGATTACGGGGTGACGCCGACCGGCTTTGTCGTCAAGCCGTTTGCCGACATCCTCAACGCCAAGCTCGATCTGGCCCGTTCGGCGTTTGGCCCGGACGTCGACCTGCGCTCGACCAGCGCATTGCGCAAGATACTCGACATCGCCAGCGCCGAAGATCAAGAGCACTGGAAAGCGCTCGAAGGCGCATATTACGCGAACTTCATCTCGACGGCGACGGGCGACGCACTCGACCTGCTCGGCGACGATCTTGGGCTGCAGCGTCACAACCAGCAAGCGACCGGGCAGGTGACGTTCACGCTCGCCAACGAGGCGCCGGGCCGCAATTACATTCTGCCGATCGGAACCCTGGTCGAAACCGCCGCTCCGGTGATCCGGTTCCGTACCACCGACACGGCAATCCTTTCGAGCGCCCAGCGGACCGCGACGCTCCCGGCTACAGCTGTGCTGTCCGGCGCCAGCGGCAACATCGCGGCGAGCGCGATAATTCAGATCGATCCGATCTATGCCAGCCATTACCTCTCGCTTGGTACGGCAACGATTGCGGCGACGAACTCCGCACCGTTGACGGGCGGCGATCTGCTGGCCGACGACGAGACCTATCGCGCGCAGCTGCTGCGCCTGCCGCGCACCCTCTTCACCGTCCAAGCAGTCAGCGCCACGGTGCTCAACGTCGATGGCGTGCGCGACTGCAGGGTCAGCGACCCGCTCGGCGGCGTCGATGTCTCACTGAGCATATTCGACTCGTTCGTCTTCGACCGGCGCCGCTTTGGTCAGGCACGATTTCTCGGCACGCCCTACTTTTTCGACGTCCTCGTCGCCCCCGAGCCCGGTTACGCCTGGGACACGATCGGCGCCGTTACCGGCTTGCGCGATCAGGTGGCGGCGGCGGTCGACACGGTGCGTCCGATCGGGATCTTTCCCAATATCCGACTTGCCGACCTCGTGGTCGTTGGCGTGCGCGCGAACATCACCACCCAGCCGGGAATGGATTTGGTGGCGGTTGGAGCGGCGCTCAAAAGCGCTTTCGAGAACCGGGTCGCCGGCCTTGGCCTCGGCGGCCCGGTGTTGGCGTCAGAGGTGCTGCGCGACCTCCTGAACGTCGCGGGCGTCGTCGACGTGCAGAACCTCCACCTGCGGCGCTATCCACCGGCTTTCGGTTCGATTGTTTTTGGCGACCGCGAGCAGTTCCAGGGCGCCCCGATCGAAGCCGATATAGGCGCGAACCTCTCGCTGACCTCTAACGAGATCGCGACGTTCCAATACGATTCGCAACTCATCGACCTGCAGGTTAGCGATCGATGACCGCGCTTGCGACCCTTGCCGGCCGATTGACGCTGCCCTATCAGCGCGGTGCCGAGTACGCCGCCATACCGCTCGGCGCCGATGCAGCCGGTGCGACGCCTTTCCCCCCCTACGACTTCGCCGAATACCACGCGCGCTGGGGCCAAGACCCGACGGCGCCCTTTTACGTTATCGCTCCGCGCCTGGATGTGGCGGGCGACGATCTGATATTGACGCTCGCCTATACCTTCGGCGGCGCCCAGACTGCGACGTTGACGATACCGCGCGCGACACGCGCCGGGACGGGTTTTCCGATCCCGCTGCCGTCCGGCGCGGATGCAACGCTGCGGCTCAACTCGCTGATGGTCGCGCCATCCATCGGCATTGCCGGCAACGATGCCTGGGACGTCGTCGCTTTATTCGGCGCGATCGCCAAGCTCCTCTGGATCCTTGGCGTTGAAAAGGACGCACTTGCCCGGGTGCGCCAGGATGTGCGCAACGCGCGCTTCGTCCAATCGGCTTTGGCTGCTGGGCTCGACGCGCTCGGCAAAGACATGCGCGTTCCACGCCTCCCACCGCGGCCTTACTCCGTGGACGACCCCACGATCGCGCTGTGGCACCTCGACGAGGTGCCGAACGGCGGGCCGGCGACAGCGATCGCCGACCAGGCAACGCCCTCGCATCCCGGGACCGTGCAGAATGCCTCGAACGTAATCCCCGGGGAGCCAGGCAAATACGCAACGGGTTTCGGTTTTCTCGCTGCCGGAGGCGCGGTCACGATCGCTCCGTCGACGGATTTTGATATCGCCGCCAATGCCGATGCGACGATCGAGGCTTTCGTCAAGACAGACATCCCAGGCGATCAGGAGCCGCGCGCGATTGTCGTCCGCCGCGCGGCCGAGACCGCCGGCGGATCGACCGCGCCCGGTTGGTCGTTGTGCGTGGTCAACGCGCGCGGATTCAACGCGAACATCCTATTCGCACTGTGCGACAATACAATCGAGGTCCGGCTGTTCGCCGACCTGTCTGTCGCCGACGGCAGGTTCCACCACGTAGCGGGGATCGTCGACCGCACCCGCAAACGGGCGCGTCTCTTCCTCGACGGCGTGCAACGGGCGACGGCACCGATCGACACGCTCGGCGCGATCGCGCCGCCCGACGGCGTCCGGTTCGGCTCGACTGCCGCCGCGACGAACAATCTCAGCGGGACCGTCGACGAGGTTCGCATCTCACGCATCGCGCGGGCGACGTTTCACCCGGCGCTCGGCGAAGGCGACGATCCCTATCGCGCGCGTCTGCGGATCTTCCGGCGCTGGGTGCTGCCTACGCCGGCCAACGTGATCGCAATGATCAATGAGGCCGCGCCATTTCCCAGTGATCCGGCGCCTTACGTCCTGATCGAGACGAACCAGCCGACCCAGGTCGCCGAAACCCCGGTGCGGATCGTGCCGGCGACACTAGCTACGGGGACCGCGATCGCAGTCGACGGCACCACGCCGCAGGACGAGACGGTCGCGGGCACACCCGCCGACGATCCCGGGTTTGATCCCGCCCTCGACCTGATCACCTATGCGCACGCCGGGGTCGATTCGACGAGCGATCCCGGAGGAGCGCACATGCAAGCCGGAACCGGCTTGGTTCTCGACGCGCTCGTCGCGCGGCTCGCGGCGACGCCGGGCACGCTTGTTCTCGAACATTCCTTTGACACGACCGGCCCTACGCCATTGCACGCCGTCGGCCGCGCCCTCCGCCTCCGGCATCAGACAATGGCCGCTGATTTGCTGGCGGCGCTGGCCCATTCGGCGGGCTTTACCTACGTCCGGAATCTCGGCCCTGATATCGCGGTCGCGGTTCCAGCTGGGGAACGGCTGGCGATCCGCAGCGCGCCGGCGGCGCTGCCGCGGGTGGACGTGGGCAGCGAGTTCGATCTCACGGTCGATCCGCGGGTCCCCCTAGGCGGCACATTCGCTTGGACAATTGTCACTCCGGGTCCGGGGGACGCTCATTTTATCGCGCATTCGGCCGATCCGCCGCTGCTTCAGACCCTGACCACAAACGCGACGACTGCGGCGGCAAATGCGACACTGCATTTCACCGCTGTCCCCGCAACCATCCTACCGGGCATGGCGATCGCCGATCTTACGACCGGCTCGGTCATCACTGCCGGCACGACTGTTGTTTCGACGACCGCCACAGCCGTGGTGATGAGCAATAACGCTACCGGGGCGGGTGTTGGAAATAGCGACAGTATTCAGTTCCGCGACAGAACACCGCTTGTCTCGCGCCCCCGCGTCCGTTTGGTGATGGACTCACCGGGCGACCTCGCTATTCGGGTCGAGTATGGACGCGGCGGGCGTACCCGCTCGGGGACGCTGACGCTGCATATCGATCCGACGACGCTTGCCGACGGCCACGCTCTGGACACGCTCGGCAACCTCGACCCAGACCCGACAGCGATAATCGGGACACCTGACCCCGGTTTCGACGCCACTTACCTCGTCACTCATCCGGCACAGCCGACAATCGATTTCGGAGCCGACCCCAATAGCCGTGAAATGCAGGTCGCTGCCCGTGATGCGCTCGATGCCCTCGTGGCCTTGCTCGCGGCGCGCGCAACGCCGGGCCGGCTCAGGGTGACGCAAGCCTTTGTGCCGGGCGGACCCGGTGTCGAAAGTGTTGGTCGGCGCCTGATCCTCGGACACGAGACCCTCGACTCCGGCGTGCTCGGCGCCCTCGCTTCGCGCTTTTTCGACTACGTCACGCGCGCCGGCACGTCGGTCACCGCGTTCGTGCGCGCCGCCACGTGGATTGCGATCGGCGACGCCACAACCGCCGCACCCGTACCGGCCGAAATCGTCCTTGGCACCCCGCTCAATCTCGCGGTTGTCCCTGGGACGCTCGGGACCCTGACGACGAACGCGCCAACCACCGCTGCTAATGCGACTCTGAACTTCACCGCCGTCCCGTCGACGATCCTGCCCGGGTTGGCAGTCGTCGACCTTACCACCGCGGCCGCCATTCCTGCCGGCGCGACTGTGGTTTCCACGACCGCCACGAGTGTCGTGATCAGCCAAAACGCTACCGGAGCCGGCGTTGCAACCGGCGATGCGATCCAGTTCGGCACTCCTGTCTACAATTGGAGCACGCGCACGGTTGGTGCGGGCGCAGGCGCTTTCGACACGCTGGTCCGCCCCACTGCGCGCTTCACGCCGTCAAAACCCGGGCCGCTCGTACTCGCATTGACCTATGTTTTGCGGGACGATTCGCGCGCGGCGCCCTACACCTTCGAGATCCGGCTCAAGCCCGCGCTCGATGTGCCCGGCACGTTCATCCCCAAAGACCAATACGACATCATCATGAACGTGCTCGACGCCTTTCACCCGATCGGCGTCGAGGTGCGCACCGACCACCTCCGTCAGCATGTCCGGGAGATCGATCAGGATCCGACCAAGGCGTTCCCGGCATACAGTTTTCCCAATTTCCGCTTCTGACAGGGTTGGAAATGGCAGATCGGTCCTGACCCCGTTATTTCACCGACCGCACCCGAAGGATGCCGACAATGGCAAATATTACATACACGCGCAGTTTCCAGCATCAAGACTGGATTGACAATGAAGACATCGTGCAGGCGGGCGGCGAAAGAGGATTTAACGTCGAATTCCATGCCTTGGAGGCGGAGTTTGACAAAATAGGGGGGGTGGTCGGCCAGCTCAATGCGAATCTCGGGGCCTTCGAACCGCTGGGCGCCGCCGGCGCGGTGGCCTATGCCGGCGGCAATGTGGGTATCGGCACCACTTTTACCACCGCGGCCCCGCCAGCCTACAGCCTGGAGGTGAATCTTGGCGACAACACCGCCGTGACCCAACAGGTGCGTTTTGGCAATGCGGTATGCTGCAACGGCAACGCAGGCGCCTTCGCAGGCTACGCGGTCTTCTCCCATAGAAATCATGCGTTCGATACCGATTACGCCTTGCGGCAGGGTCCCAACGGCAACGTCCATATAAATGCCGCCGGCGGGCAACCGGTCAGCATTCGCCAGAATGGAACCGCCATTCGTCTGGGGATTTCGCCCGCCGGCAATGTGGTAGTGGGCAGCGAAACCGATCTGCCCGGCGCTGGGACAGCCGTGCTGCAGGTCGCAGGCGACGCGTTCAAGCTCAGCGGCTCCGGGTCATGGCTGGTGCCTTCCGACGCCCGTCTCAAGGAGGACGTGCGCGATCTGGAGGCCGGGCTGGCCCAGTTGCGGCGAGTGCGGCCGGTGCGTTTCCGTTACAATGGCCGGGCCGGCACTCCGACAGGCCAAGAGGGCGTCGGCGTGCTCGGCCAGGAAATAGAACAGATCTTTCCCGAAATGATCCGAAGGGTACCCGGCGGCATGGATGGCGAAACGGATGCAGAGGACCTTCGGATCTACGACGGCTCGGCCCTCACTTTTGTGCTGGTCAATGCCGTGAAAGAACTGGCGGGAAAGGTGGAAAGGCTGGAACAGGCGCTCGCCGAAACCCGCAGGGAACGTGGCGCCGACGGGACGACCGGCTAGGGCGCGCTGACGCCCGATGACCCAAACCGTCTGTATCTCGGGAAGGCTGCGCTTGCGTCGTTCAGCTCGGACCGGCGAAGCCGAGGTCAATAACAGGAGGACCCTCATGAGCAGTAAAATCCGGTTCTCTCCCATAGCTCTGCACGTAGGCCGGCTCGGCTTTTTGCTGTCGCTATTTGCCTTGCTCCACTGCGGCAACGCGTGGGGTGCCTGTAATTATCAAGACATTGACATTCAATGTCCGGGGCCTCCGGCGCATACACAGCCTGCTGCCATATACGACAATCCGGGCGGCACCCCAATCACGGACGCGATTGCACTTTGTCCGGCTCCCGCTGCAACGACCACGACTGTGGACTGGACATTTTCTCCGGCGGCAGGAGGTTGCACTAGCACATCGACGAACGTCACGTGCAGTGACGGCACCAACACCATGGTCCTCACGGCTCCAGCTCCGCCAGGCTTGTCCTCGGCACAATTCAGCGGCAAGGTTCCCTCCGGTTTTAAAATTTTTTCTGTAACCGCGACGGACGCCGCCAACCCCGCGAACAATTGTACAAGGACCTACAACTTCAACACCATGCCCACCAGTGGGGGCTGGGGCGACCCGCACATCACCACTGTCGACGGCGTCCACTACGACTTCCAGAGCGCCGGCGAGTTGACCGCGCTGCGCGGTGAGGGAATGGAAATCCAGACCCGACAGACCGGCATCGCCACGACGTTCCTGCCGGGCGCGAACCCCTATACCGGGCTTCAGACCTGCGTAGCTCTTTACAGCGCCGTCGCCACTCGAGTAGGCAAGCACCGGGTCAGTTATGAGCCGAACCTCAGCGGCGTTCCTGACCCCAGCGGTCTGCAGCTGCGCGTGGATGGCGTTTTGACCACGCTCGGTCCGCAAGGGATCGATCTCGACGGTTCCCGCATCGTGCAGCCTTGGGGCGGCGCCGGCATCGAAATCGATTACTCGGACAAGACCATCCTGATCGTAACGCCGGCCTTCTGGCCTGACCAGCAGAAGTGGTACCTCAACGTGAACGTCTACGGGGCAACGGCCACCGCGGGGATTTTTGGCAAGCTCGAGAGGGGCAGCTGGTTGCCGGCGCTCCCGGACGGCTCGTCGCTCGGACCAAAGCCAGATGCGTTGCATCAGCGTTACCTGGATCTCTACGGGAAGTTTGCCGATGCCTGGCGGGTTAACGATCACACGAGCCTTTTCGACTACGCCCCCGGCACCTCAACCGCCACCTTCACGCGTAGCGAATGGCCAAGGGAGAACCCGCGATCATGCGCCATCGAGGGAGAACCGTCGGCTGGCCCCCCGCTCGATGTGGGCGTCGCTCAGAAGCAATGCAGCGCCATCACGGACGAGAACATGAAGGCCGACTGCGTCTTCGACGTGAGCGTTACTGGTTTTACCGGCTTCGCAGGGACGTATCAGCTCACGCAGCAGCGCCGCCCGGGTGCGACCGAGACAACACTGAAGGGCGACAAGGATCGTTCGAAGCAGGGACAGAGCGTGGATTTCGCTGCGACCGTGGCACCAAAAGTGTCAAGAGGCGGGCCCGCACCCGCGGGAAGCGTGCAGTTCACCCTCGACGGCGGCAAAATCGGCAACCCGATCACGCTCGATGCGAGCGGCCGCGCGCAGTGGAGCACTTCGAGCCTACAGGTCGGTGCGCACCAACTCGTAGCTCAGTATCTTCCAATCGGGTGGGGCGACCGCTTTCTGACCAGCGCCAGCCCGCAAGTGAGTCACACCGTCATCGCCGCGAGTAACTTCTACTTATGGCTGGTCATCCTGCTGCTCGTCATCATCCTGATTGTTTTCATAATCTGGAGGTACCTGCGCACATAAACGGCTCGGGGCAGCGGCTGGCAATTCTCTCCAGAACGAAAAAGGAAGCGAATGTGGCAGATAAACGAATGTGGCAGATAACTGTCTACCGCAGGGCGGAGAGCAGCGAGCGCGATGCCGTGATACCGACACTTGGCGCGGAGGCCGCAACTCGCGCCGATGCAAAACTGGAGCAGCCGCTATGAACGGGACATCC
>DATKHX010000399.1:0-8216 GCA_035510075.1 Allostellaceae bacterium | reverse complement strand
GACGGCAACTTGCGCGACGAGATCTACCGCCGCGGTGCCGAGGGCTGGCACACCGACGGCGCCTACAACCAGGCGCCGTTCAAGGCGACCCAGCTTTATGCGCTGGCGGTGCCGAGCCGTGGCGGCAACACGCTGTTTGCCAACGGCTATGCCGCTTATGACGCGCTGCCGCAGCGGTTAAAGGAGCGGCTCGACGGGGTGATCGGCGCCTTCTCGTATGGCGGGCGGCGCGGCAAGGCGCGGCTGCTAAACCCAGAGGACCAGGATTGGACCCCGGTCTACCACCCGGTCATCCGCACCCATCCCGAAACCGGGCGCAAATCGCTGTATTTCGATCCCGGCAAGATCGTAAGCCTCGTCGGGATCGAGGATCGCGAGGGCGACGAGATTATCGCTGAGCTAAAGGAGCGGATGATTAACCCCAATGCCGAGTACCATCATGTCTGGCGCAAGGGGGACATCGTGATCTGGGACAATCGCTGCTCGTATCACAAGGCGGCCGGCGACTATCCGCCCGAGGAGGACCGTATCCATTGGCGGGTGTCGATCAATGATTTTGGCGTCGAGGCGCTGGAAGCCGCCGAGTAATCGCGATGAGCATCGAGATGGTCCCGTTCGAAGCAGGGCTCGGCGCCGAGATCCGCGGCGTCGACATCCGGGCGCGGCTCTCTGCTGACGACGCGACGCGATCCGGCTGGCCGGCTTGGGTCATTGGGCCGGGGCGGGGCTTCGCGACGGTCAATTAAGCCGCGGGGGCCGGGGTCTTTCTGCTTGGCGACGAACGATCTGGCCGGCGTGGTGATGAGCAAGCCGCCATACGCCGTCCTCGCGGACAAAGAAATTGCTGGCCGCGAGTGTGCCGCCGTCGAGCTCTTCCTCGCACAACACCAGCGCGGTGTCGCCGAACAGCAGCACCCGCTCGTCGAAACAGGCGATCCGTGGTGCCTCGGGACTGGACAAGATGTTGGCCCAACTCGCCACGATCGCCTGACGGTCGGTCAACGCCCCCCATCCGGGATGAAGGCAAGCGACCTGCGACCGACGAGCCCATAAAGCATCCATCGCCGCGACATCGCGCATCGTGAACGCGCGGTAGAATTCGAGGTTGGCCGCAAGCACGGCGTCGCTGTCGGTCATGACTGGCCCTGGCTGGTGGGTGTTAAGCCTACGACGTTGAACCTTGGCTCGCCAGCCGATTTGCAAAAACCCTTCTGGCGAAAGCGGCGGCACGTTGATGCCTCCGATTTAGGCACTCCGACCGTCGCGCAATTCGCGCCCAAGGCCGCCGCCGGTTGCTCGCGCTTGGCCTCGATCTTGCGGGGTTGCGAGGATACCAGCCCTTTCGGGAGGCCGGGCAATCGGAAAGAGGGACAGATGAACGTTCTGAAGACGATATGGCGGGGAGCCATGGCGGCGCTGACGATCGCCGCGACGGGCGGCATCGCGGCCGCCCAAAGCCAGGACACGATCAAGATCGGCGTTCTTCACTCGCTGTCCGGGACGATGGCGATCAGCGAGTCGACCTTAAAGGACACCGTCTTGATGATGGTCGACAATCTGAACAAAAGCGGCGGCCTTCTAGGCAAGAGGGTTGAAGCGGTCGTTGTCGACCCGGCATCGAACTGGCCGCTCTTCGCCGAAAAGGCGCGCGAACTATTGACGAAAGACAGGGTCGCGGTCGTCTTCGGCTGCTGGACCTCAGTGTCGCGCAAGTCGGTGTTGCCGGTGTTCGAGGAGCTGAACGGCCTGCTCTTTTACCCGGTGCAGTACGAGGGCGAGGAAAGCTCAAACAACGTCTTTTACACGGGCGCCGCCCCTAACCAGCAGGCGATTCCTGCCGTCGAATACCTGATGAGCGACGAGGGCGGGGCGGTCAAGCGCTGGGTGCTGGAAGGCACCGACTACGTCTATCCCCGCACCACCAACAAGATCCTCGAAGCCTTTTTGAAATCGAAGGGGGTCAAAGACGAAGACATCAAGATCAACTATACCCCATTCGGCTACTCGGATTGGCAGAGCGAGGTCGCCGCGATCAAGAGTTTTGCCTCGGCCGGGAAAAAGACCGCCGTTGTCTCGACGATCAACGGCGATGCCAACGTCCCGTTCTATAAGGAATTGGCAAACCAAGGCGTGAAGGCGTCCGATATTCCGGTCGTCGCGTTTTCGGTCGGCGAGGAGGAGCTGGCCGGGATCGACACCAGCAACCTCGTCGGCCACCTGGCCGCCTGGAACTATTTCCAGACACTGAGGAATCCGACCAACACTGCGTTCATCAAGGAGTGGCACGACTACATCAAGAACCCGAAGCGGGTGACCAACGATCCGATGGAGGCGACCTATATCGGGTTCAAGATGTGGACCCACGCGGTCGAGCAGGCGGGCACGACCGATGTCGACGCGGTGCGGCAGGCGATGTACGGCCAAAAAGTAAAGGCGCCCGACGGCTATACCGTCGTGATGAACACCAATCATCATTTGTCAAAGCCGGTGTTTATCGGCGAAATCCAGCCGACGGGGCAGTTCAACGTCGTCTGGAAAACCAAGGGTGTGATCAAGGCCGACGCCTGGAGCCCCTATCTCGCCGAGGACAAGGGCAAGGTGGCCGATTGGACCTATCCCTGGGCCTGCGGCAACTGCACCGCGCCCAAATACAAGGACTGAGGCAAAGCGGACCGTCGCAGGTCGGTCGGGCTTAAGCGTCGCCGCCTCCTTAATCCGGGGTTGTCAGATGATGGTCCGTCGCTTTCGCCTCGCCGGGGTGGTTGTGATCCTGCTGACCCTCGCCATGCCGGCGCAGGCGGAAGATTTCGCCGCCCTTGTCGAGGGGTTGGCCATCGATGGGTTTGCTGCCGAGCAGCAGGCGGTCGCGGCACTTGGCAGGCTCGGCGACACGCGCGCGGTCCGGGTATTAAAGGCCTTGCGCGACTCGCGGCTGTTGAAGGGCCCCGACGGCCGCGTCCTGATTTCCGACACCGCGGGCGACAAGCCGCTTCTGGTCGACGCCGTGACCGGCGCCGCGGTGGCCGGGCTCGATCCCGACAGTCTCGACAACGTCCTCGTCAACGATCGGTTGCGCGGCGACATTGACGGCGCCTTGGGTGCGCTGATGCTGTTTAGCCCCGATCCGGGCAACCGGCTCGCCGCCGCGCGAGACGCGGTCCACCATCCCTCGGCGGAAAGTGCCGCGCGGCTGACCAAAGCCTTGGCCATCGAGAAGCAGTCTGATATTCGCGCCGCGATGGAGTGGGCGCTGTCTGCGGCCCGGCTGTTTGCCGGCACCGAGGCGCAGCGGCTGGCTGCGATAAGCAAATTGGGGAGCGCGACGGATCCGCAGATCCGCAGTCTGCTCGACCGGCTGCGCGGCGAGCCCGCTCTCGATCCGGCGCTGCGCCATGCCGCCGATGCCGCGGTCGAGGCAATCAATCGGCGGCTGCAGTTCGTCGGCGTCGTCGCCAACATCTTCGAAGGGGTCAGCCTCGGCAGCGTGCTGCTGCTCGCCGCGATCGGGCTCGCGATCACCTTTGGCGTCATGGGCGTCATCAACATGGCCCATGGCGAGATGATCATGCTCGGCGCCTATTCGGCCTTTGTCTGCCAGGAGGTGTTCCGCGCCGTTTTGCCACCGTCTTGGTTCGACGGATATCTCGTCGCCGCGGTTCCGGTCGGGTTTCTGGTCGCCGGGGCCGTCGGCGTCGTTCTCGAACGCTGTGTCATCCGCTTTCTGTACGGCCGTCCGCTGGAGACGTTGCTCGCCACCTGGGGCATCAGCCTGATCCTGCAGCAGGCGGTGCGCTCGATCTTTGGCGCGCCCAACCGCGCCGTCGCCAATCCCGGTTGGATGACCGGCGGCTTTGATGCGGTCGGCGGCTTCACGATCACCTGGAACCGCCTCTACATCATCTTGTTCTGCTTTGTCGTGCTCGGTGTCCTGGCGCTGATCCTCAACCGGACGACATTCGGTCTGCAGATGCGCGCGGTGACCCAGAACCGCCCGATGGCCTCGGCAATGGGAATTCGCACGGCGCGGATCGACGCGCTGACTTTCGGCCTCGGCTCGGGGATCGCCGGCATGGCGGGAGTGGCGCTGAGCCAGATCGGCAATGTCAGCCCCAATCTCGGCAGCATCTATATCGTCGACAGTTTCCTGGTTGTCGTATTCGGGGGTGTCGGCAGCCTGTTCGGCACCCTCGTGGGGGCGCTCTCGCTCGGGATCGTCAACAAGCTGATCGAGCCGGCCGCCGGTGCAATTCTCGGCAAGATCGTCGTCCTGGTGGCGATCATTCTTTTCATACAACGGCGGCCGCGCGGCCTCTTCGCGCTTAAGGGCCGCACCGCGGAGGCTTGATCCGTGCTCGGCCCGAACCCCGACAAGGCAGCATGGGGCCCGAGGTTTTGGGCCGGGTTTGCCGGGGTCGGGGTCGTGCTGTTGTTCGGCGTGCCGGCGTTGAACCTTTTGCTGCCGCCGCACTCGGCGCTGGCGATGCCCGATTACGTCGTCCCGTTATTGGGCAAATATCTATGCTACGCGCTGCTCGCGCTGAGCCTTGATCTTATTTGGGGATACGCCGGCATATTGAGCCTCGGCCAGGGTGCGTTCTTCGCCTTGGGCGGCTATTGCATGGGCATGTATTTGATGCGGCAGATCGGGACGCGCGGCGTTTACGGCAACCCGCTGCTCCCCGACTTCATGGTGTTTTTGAACTGGAAACAGCTACCGTGGTATTGGTGGGGCTTCGATCATTTTGCCTTCGCGGCCGCGATGGTATTTGTCGTCCCCGGACTCCTCGCCTTTGTCTTCGGATGGCTTGCTTTTCGCTCGCGGGTTACGGGCGTCTATCTTTCGATTATCACCCAAGCGATGACCTACGCGCTGATGCTCGCCTTCTTCCGCAACGACATGGGGTTTGGCGGCAACAACGGCTTGACCGACTACAAGGACATCCTTGGGTGGGACGTGCATTTGGCGAGCACCCGGCTCGGGCTCTACATGGCGACGGTGGTCGTGCTCGGGCTCGGCTATCTGCTGTGCCGCTTTCTCACCACTTCCAAGCTCGGGCGGGTGCTGCTGGCGATCCGCGACGCCGAAAGCCGGATCCGTTTCCTCGGCTATTCGGTGACCAAGGCAAAGCTGTTCGCCTTTACCGTCGCGGCATTGATCGCCGGCGTCGCCGGCGCGCTTTACGTCCCGCAAGTCGGCATCATCAATCCGAGCGAGTTCTCGCCGGCAAACTCGATCGAAATCGCCATCTGGGTCTCGGTCGGCGGGCGCGGCACCCTGGTCGGCGCGATCATCGGCGCGATCCTCGTCAATTTGGGAAAGAGCTGGCTGACCGGTGCGGCACCCGAGACATGGCTGTTCGTTCTCGGCGCGTTGTTCGTCCTGGTGACGCTCGTCTTCCCGCAAGGCCTGGTCGGCCTGATCCGGGGGCTGCGCCCGGTGCGACCCGTCGCACCGGCATCGATCGCGGCCGAGAAGCAGGCATGAACCCGGTGCGGCCGGCGGGCACGGCACTTCTCTACCTCGACGGGGTGACGGTCAGCTTTGACGGGTTCAAGGCGCTCAACGGCCTCTCGCTGGTTCTCGACGAAGGCGAGCTGCGAACGGTCATCGGCCCGAACGGCGCCGGCAAGACGACGATGATGGACGTGATCACCGGCAAGACCCGCCCCGACACCGGCCAGGTTTTTTTTCGCGGCACCACCGATCTGAGCAAGCTCGACGAAAGCGAAATCGCGAACCTCGGCATCGGCCGCAAGTTTCAAAAGCCGACGGTGTTCGAGAATCTGACGGTCTTCGAGAATCTCGAGCTCGCCCTTGAAGACCGGCGCGGAACCTGGCGCACCTTGTTCAGCCGCGCCACGATGGCCAAGCGCGCCCGCATCGAGGCGACGCTCGACCGCATCGGCCTTGTCGAGCAGCGCCAGCAATCGGCGGGCAATCTGAGCCATGGCCAGAAGCAATGGCTCGAAATCGGCATGCTCTTGATCCACGACCGCGCCCTTTTGCTGCTCGACGAGCCGGTGGCGGGCATGACCGACCGCGAGACCGACGAGACCGTGCGATTGATCCTCGATCTGGCGCAGGACCGCACGATCGTCGTCGTCGAGCACGACATGGCGTTCGTGCGCAGCCTCGGTGCCAAGGTCACGGTATTGCACGAAGGCTCGGTCCTGGCCGAAGGCTCGATCGACCACGTCCAGAACGACCACCGCGTCATCGAAGTTTATCTCGGTCGCTGAGGATGCTGTCCGTCGAGGGAGTCGACCTTTTTTACGGCGCGAGCCAGGCGCTGCGCCGCGTCAGCCTGACCGCCAAAAAAGGCGAGGTGACGTGCATCCTCGGCCGCAACGGCGTCGGCAAGACCAGCCTCTTGCGGGCGATCTTCGGGCTCCAGCCGATCCGCGCCGGGCGCGTCGCCTGGGAGGATCGCGATTTGACCGGGTTGGCTCCGCACCAGCGTGCCCGCGCGGGCTTGGCTCTGGTGCCGCAGGGCCGCGAAATCTTTGCCCGCTTGACCGTGAGGGAGAACCTCGAAACCGGATTTGCACCCGTGCCGCGCGCCCTGCGCCACGTCCCGGAGGAGATCTTTACCCTCTTCCCGGTGCTAAAGGGCATGCTCGGCCGCCGTGGGGGAGACCTCTCCGGTGGTCAGCAACAGCAGCTTGCGATTGCGCGCGCGCTCGTGACCCGGCCGCGGCTGCTCGTGCTCGACGAGCCGACCGAGGGTATTCAACCCTCGATCATCAAGGACATCGAGCGGGTCATTCGCGATCTCGCGGCGCGCGGCGACATGGCGATCCTGCTGGTCGAGCAGTATTTCGAGTTCGCACGCGACCTCGCCGCCTCCTTTCTCGTCATGCAGCGTGGCGAGGTCGTCGCCTCGGGCCGGATCGTAGAAATGGACGAGACGGAGGTCCGCGGCTTTCTGACAATTTGACCCATTCGCGTCAGCTGCTCTCGACCGCCGGGGTGAAGATGTAGCCGGTGCCGCGCACGGTTTTGATCATCGACGGCCTCTGCGGGTCGTCCTCCAGCTTGCGGCGAAGCCGCCCGACCTGCACGTCGATCGTTCGATCGAACGGGCCGGCTTCGCGATTGCGCGCCAAGTCCAGCAACCGGTCGCGTGTCAGCACTTGATTGGCATTGTTGACAAAAGCGGCGAGCAAGTCGAATTCGCCGGTGGTCAGCCTGACCTCCTTTCCGGAGGGCGAGAACAGCTCGCGGCTCGACAGATCGAGATGCCACCCGGCAAAACGCGCTTGCGAGCGCTGTGCCGGCGCTCCCTCTGCGCTGCGGCTCGACACTCGCCGCAACACGCTCTTGACCCGTGCCAACAGCTCGCGGAGGTGAAACGGTTTGGGCAGGTAGTCGTCGGCACCCATCTCGAGACCGATGATGCGATCCACCGTCTCGCCGCGTCCGGTCAGAATGATGATTCCGACGCTCGATTCCTCACGTAGCCCACGGGCGAGCGTCAGCCCGTCTTCGCCCGGCAGCATAAGATCCAGGATCACGAGGTCGACCGGAGATTGCGCGATCGCGCGGCGCATGCCGCCGCCGTCATGCGCGATCGACACCCGATAGCCCTCGCTGGACAGATAGTCCTGGACCATGTCGCAGATTTCTTTCTGGTCGTCGACGACCAGTATGTGCCCAATGTCGCTCATCGCTATGCGCTTTGCCTACCTGTGCAGCGAGCCGGCTCCGACGAGCGCCAGACGCTCGACCAAGCGTGCCGCTGACCAACCATTATACATATGGTTACAATTTCTTACATAAAACAGCTAGGCTGACATTATCGGATTACTCCGCCTCGATAAAGTGCCCGGCATCAGATCAGTCCTACGCTGATCATTGCGATCGGGAGCCTTTCGTGGCGGACACTTACAGCGAGATCGAAGCTGAAATCCCGCGCCTTCGGCGCTATGCCCGGGCATTGACGCGAGACGTCACTGCCGCCGACGATCTCGTTCAGGATTGCCTCACGCGCGCCCTCGGCAAGCTGCATTTATGGCAAAGAGGCACTGACCTGCGCGCTTGGCTGTTCACGATACTCCACAACCAATACGTGAACTACGTGCGGCGATCGGTGCGGGAGGGAGCTACGGTGGGACTGACCGACGGCGAGCAGCTGCTGACTTGCGCGCCGCAGCAGGGCCATCGACTCGAGCTTCGCGACCTGGAGCGCGCCATCGCGAAACTCCCCGAGGAGCAG
>DATKHX010000398.1:0-2095 GCA_035510075.1 Allostellaceae bacterium | reverse complement strand
GCCGTTTCTCGCCAATTTCTGCCGATCGGCTCCTTTTCCCTCAATGACTTGCTGGATCCAAAATCGGAAACCCCGCCGCCAATCGGCCAAGTCAGGTTAGCCCCAAGACCCAGCTCCACTATATCCGCCACGTAAAAAGGTTCGCCGATTTTCTGGACCGGTCTGCCGACAAGGCCACCGCCGAGGATGTCCATCGCTATCAGTTGTGGCTGGCGTCGATCGGCACGACGGTACCGACCCTCAACGTCAGTGCCACTGCCCTGCGGTTCTTCTTCAAGATCACGCTGAAGCGCCGCGATCTTGCCGAGGAGGTCGTCTCGACCCGCGAGCCTCGCCGCCTGCCCATTGTTCTGAGCCCGGAAGAGGCCGGTCGGCTGCTCGCGTCGGCGACGAACATCAAGCACAAGGCGCTCTTGAGCCTGGCTTACGCCACCGGCCTGCGAGCCTCGGAGGTCGTATCACTCAAGCTCACCGATATCGATCGTGATCGGATGATCATCCGGGTCGAACAGGGCAAGGGGAAGAAGGATCGGTATGTCATTCTCTCGCCCAACCTTCTCGAGCTATTGCGCGAATGGTGGCGCGTCGCGCGCCAGAAGGGATGGATGTCTCCCGGTCAGCCCTGGTTGTTTCCTGGCTACCGCGGGCAGCATACGAGTGCGCGCCAGCTCCACCGGATCGTTCGCCTGGCAGCGGGGCGTGCCGGCATTACCAAACGGGTCGGCGTTCACACACTGCGGCACAGCTTTGCCACCCATCTCCTCGAGCAAAAGACCGATATCCGGGTCATCCAGGTTCTGCTCGGACACAAGAAGCTCGATACGACGGCGCTCTACACCCGCGTCGCCATCAGCGCGCTCGGCGAGGTGACGAGCCCGCTCGACCTGCTACTGAAGATGCCCGGCTGACGCGCGCCCGTTGCCGCGGCCAGCGGTCGAGGTGGCGGACATCTTCCGCCACCGCGGGCCGGCGTGGCGTGCGTCCCATGCCGGCCACGTAAGCCTCGGCCAACTGAAGGTCATGTCGGCGATCGAGCGCTGCCGAACGGCGGCGTTGGGCGGTCATATCGAACGCTGTGAGGACTGCGCCCACCTGCGCATCTCCTACAACTCCTGCCGCAACCGGCACTGCCCCAAGTGCCAGGCTGTAGCTGCCAAGGAGTGGCTGGCCGACCGCCAGGCCGAACTCCTGCCCGTGCCCTATTTCCATGTCGTCTTCACCCTGCCGAGACCGATCGCCGACATCGCCTATCACAACAAGGCGCTCGTTTATGACCTGTTGCTCAAAACCGCCGCCGAGACCATGATCATCATCGCGGCCGACCCCAAGCACCTCGGCGCGAGCATCGGGCTCACCGCCGTGCTGCACACTTGGGGATCGGCACTGACCCACCATCCGCACGCCCATATCATCGTCCCCGGCGGCGGCTTCTCGCCCGACCGCCAGCACTGGATTGCCTGTCGACCCCGTTTCCTGCTCGCCGTCCCAGTGCTCTCACGCCTCTTCCGCCGCCTGTTCCTGGAAAGGCTGACCGCCGCCTACCAAGCTGGGCGCCTGCAGTTCTTCGCCGACCAAGCCGCACTCGCCCAGCCAGCAGCGTTTAAAAGTCACCTCGCCGTACTGCGAAAGATCGAGTGGGTGGTCTATGCCAAGCGGCCTTTTGGCGGACCCGACGCTGTGCTCGCCTACCTGTCCCGCTACACGCACCGGATTGCTATTGCCAACAGCCGCCTCGTCGCCTTCGACGGCGAGCGCGTGACTTTCAAATGGAAAGATTACCGGGCCAAGGGCGACGCTCGCTACAAGCTCATGACGCTCGACGCCGACGAGTTCATCCGCCGCTTCCTGATCCACGTACTGCCCGACGGGTTCCACCGCATCCGTCACTACGGCCTCCTCGCTAACGCCAACCGGGCCGACAACATCGCATTGGCCCGTCGGCTCCTCGGCGTACCCGACCCAGCCCCGTCGAGCGGCGAGAGCGACGGCACCGAAAATCGTCACGAAGACAACGAGTGGAACGCTTGCCCTTGCTGCGGCGGGCGCATGATCATTGTCGAGACCTTCGAACCCGGCTGCCAGCCCCAGCTTTGGC
>DATKHX010000397.1:0-7092 GCA_035510075.1 Allostellaceae bacterium | reverse complement strand
GTTCGCGGTCACGCCTTATGGCGAATGGAATGCGCGCGAGCTCGAATTGTTCGTCGACGACCTCGGCTTTAGCCCGGCCGCGGCGTTGCGGGCGGCAACCGAAGTCAACTCGCGCTTTATGACCGAAAGCGACCGGATCGGGGTGCTGGAGCCGGGCCGGTCGGCGGACTTTATCGCTCTCGATTTTTCGCCGCTGATCGATATCGGCCTCTTACAGGACCGCAGCCGGATTCGTGCCGTCCACATCGCCGGCAAAAAGTTCAGCGTCGAGGAGCGCGGCTACGACCCGCGCAAGGTCACCGATTTCGCGCTCTCCAACTGGACCGAGCTCTACACGCGCAGCCGGGTGGCCGAGCTCCGCCGCCAGCGGCCGACCCTCGCCGCCGCTGAATAGGGCGGCTTGTCGTGCTCGGGCCGCAGGCGGCGATCGCCCTCGGGCCGCAGCCCAACCTGCGAGCGCGGGCGCGGCGGACGGGCTAGAACGCGGGCCAGAGCCCGAACACGACGCCAACGAGCATGATGACGCCACCGCTCGCGACCTCGCCGTAGCGCTCGATCGCGCCGAGCCGCAGGCGCTGCAATCCTTCGGTCGAATAGACGCACAGGACGATGTAAGTGGCGATCGTGCCGAGGGCAAAGACGGCCGCCATCGCCGAAACCAAGCCGGCGCCGTATTTCGCGGCGGCGAAAAACGCGGGGATGCCCTCGACCATCGGCGAGGAGCCGAGGATCAGCAGCAATCCGGTGCGGGCGGTCGTCTTGTGCCGGTGCAGATGCAATGGCGGCTCGGCCGCGAAGCCGGCGAGGACCGGATGCGCGGTCTGGGGCGTATGGTCGTGCCAATGCCGGTGCGCCGGCCCGCGCCCGTGGCGGTGGGCGTGCGAATGCCGGGTCAGCACCGCGGTCTCGCCGCGTAGCGGGACGTAGAACGCGTCGTTCTCGATCGCAGCGGCATGCGCATATATCGGCAGGCCATGCTCCGGCTCGGCCTCCTCCCACAGCTCGGCGGCGGGCGCACGGGTGTGGGAGTGCTCGTCGGGATGCGAGTGGCGATGGCCGTGACCGTGCCGATGGTCCTGAGAAGGCCGCAGCTCGCGCCAGGCCGAGATCACGATCCACCCGCCAAAAGCGATCAAGGCGAGACTGGAGACGACATCGACGATATGACCAAAGCTGGCGGCGAAGGCGGCGCCGGCGACCCAGACCGCCAGCCCGATCAGCAAGGTCGAGATCACGTGACCGGTCCCGGCCGTCAGCGCCGCGCGCGCCGTCTCGCTCTTCGACCAGCCGCGCTCTCGCGCGATCAGCGCGATCGGAACCCAATGGTCGGGGACGATCGTGTGCAGCACCCCGACGGCGGCGACGGCCCCGACCAGCAGCAGCGGCGGCGCCCAGGTCATTTCTCGTCCCCGTGCGAATGCCGGTGGTCGGGGTCGAAATGGCTGTGCGGATGCGAATGCCGCGTGCCGTCGCGATGGGTGTGCTCGTGCTCGTGAAACACGATCTCGAGCCGCCGGCCGAACGCGTCGGCGATCCGGCACAGGGTCTTCAGGCTCGGCACGTGGTCGCCGCGCTCGAGCCGCGAGATCATCGACTCGGTCATCCCGAGCCGGAGCGCCAACTGCCGCTGCGTTTCGCCGTTTTGCGCGCGGAGCTGCAAAAGTCTGCGCGCGCATTCGTTGGCGATCGCCCCGCTGTCGTTGCCGATCGGCCGATCAGGTAACACGTTCATCGGATTCACTTCGCAATTTCGCTAAGCCAACGTTAGCTATTTTGCGAAACCGCCGTCAACCGAGGAAGGACGTCGTGAAGCTTCCGTCTGGGTCATTGGTCGCGGCGCGGTTTGCCGGCTTGACGCGAGGCTGACAGCTCGGCAGGTTCGCACCACAGCGACATCGGCATGGGAGGTCGTCAGAGCGTGTGCGCCCCGGGCTTTTTGTCGGGCGAGGCCTCCCGCCTTCCTGCCTTGTGCCGATGACCGGCCACACGCCCGGCCCCAAGCTGCTCGAAGTCAGCGAGGTCGTGGTGCGGTTTGGCGGCATCGTGGCACTCGACCGCGTCTCGTTCGACCTTGACGAGGGCCAGATCCTCGGGCTGATCGGGCCCAACGGCGCCGGCAAGACAACACTCTTCAACTGCCTGAGCCGGCTCTACACGCCGGCCGGCGGCGACATCCGCTTCGAAGGGCGCTCGCTGCTCAATCGGCCGGCGCATCGCATCGCCGAGATCGGCATCTCCCGCACCTTCCAGAACCTGGCGCTGTTTCCGCGCCAATCGGTGCTCGACAACATCAGGATCGGCGGTCACGCGCGAAGCCGTAGCGATTTCGTCAGCGACACCTTGCACCTGCCCTGGGTCCGGCGCCGGGAACGGGCGCTCGAGGAGACCGCCTGGGCCTTGCTCGACCTGCTCGATCTGCGCGCGGTCGCCGGCGAATTGCCGGACGGTCTGCCACTCGGCACGCGCAAGCGCGTCGAATTGGCGCGCGCGCTTGCGGCAAGGCCCAAGCTGTTGCTGCTCGACGAGCCGGCGGGCGGGCTCAACCACGCCGAGGTCGGCGAGCTCGGCATTTTGATCCGCCGACTGCGCGACGAGCGGCACGTCACGGTGCTGCTCGTCGAGCATCACATGAACCTCGTCATGTCGGTCTCCGACAAGGTCGTGGCGCTCGATTTCGGCCGCAAGATCGCCCAAGGCGCACCGGCGGCGGTGCAGCGGAACGAGGCGGTGATCCGCGCCTATCTCGGCAATCCCCGCGACGCCGCCGCATTAGGAGCGATCGCCGAGTGACGCGAGCGCGCTCCCTTAGGCCCGTATCCTGGCCTATTCGCTCGGCCGAAATCGTCTTGGCCGGACTTGTTTCGGCCATCCACGTCGTGGCGCGGGCGGCCTCGAAAAAGGCGTGGATCACCGGGCCAAGCCGGGCGATGACCGAATGGAGTAGGCTAAAATCATCATTCAGCCGATCGCTTCGGCACTTGCGATGATGCTCGAGGTGCACGGGCTATGCGCTTTTTACGGGCAGAGCCAGGCCTTGCACGGGCTCGATTTCGTGCTCGGCGAAGGTGCGATCGTCACCTTGCTCGGAGCGAACGGCGCCGGCAAGACGACGACCTTGCGGGCGCTGTGCGGCACGGTCCGGATGACCGGCGACGTCACGTTCGACGGCAAGCCGATCGCCGGCCGCGCCACCGAGGACATCGTGCGGCTCGGCATCGCCCATGTCCCCGAGGGGCGCGGCACTTTTGTCCGCATGACCGTCGAGGAGAATTTGCAGCTGGGCGCCATGTCGAGGCACGACCATGCCGCGATCGCCGCCGATGTCGACGAAATCTACGAGCTGTTCCCGCGGCTCGCGGAGCGGCGCGGGCAGCAGGCGGGGACCCTGAGTGGCGGCGAGCAGCAGATGCTCGCGGTCGGCCGGGCGTTGATGCTGCGCCCGAGGCTGATGCTGCTCGACGAGCCGTCCTTTGGCCTGGCGCCGCTGGTCGTCGCCGAGCTCTTTGCGATATTGCGGCGGCTGAACCGCGAGCGCCGGGTCGCGATGCTGGTCGTCGAGCAGAATGCGGCCTTGGCGCTCGACCTCGCCGAGGAGGCCCATCTGCTGGAAACCGGGCATATCGTGATGACCGGGCCGGCGTCCGAGATCGCCAAGGACGAAGCGGTGCGCCGCTCGTATCTCGGGTACTGAAGGCCCGGGATGGAACAGCTGCTGCAACAGGTGCTGGCGGGGCTCGCGACGGGGGCGATCTACGCGACGATGGCACTTGCCGTCGTGATGATCTACCAGGCGATCGACCATCTGAATTTCGCCCAAGGCGAGATGGCGATGTTCTCGACCTTTCTCGCCTGGCAGATGATGCAGTGGGGCGTGCCGTATTGGGGCGCTTTCGCCGCGGCGGTGGCGTTGTCGTTTGTCGGCGGTGTCGCGATCGAACGGGTGTTGTTCCGGCCGATCCACAATGCCCCGATTCTGAGCCAACTCGTCGCCTTTATCGCGCTCTTCAGCATCCTCAACAGCTCTGCCGGCGAGATCTGGGACTTCACGATCAAGACCTTTCCGACCCCGTTCGGCACCAGGCCGTTTCTCGGCAGCAGCCTGATCAGCACCCATCAGGCCGGCATGATCGGCGTCACCCTGGTCATGCTCGGATTGCTGTACCTGTTCTTCCGCGGCTCGCGCCTGGGGCTGGCGATGCGCGCTGCGGCGGCGAACCCTGAATCGGCGCGGCTCGTCGGCATCCGCGTCGGCTGGATGATCGCACTCGGCTGGGGCATGTCGGCGGCTATCGGGGCGGTCGCCGGCATGCTGATCGCACCAATCGTCTTTCTCGAGCCCAACATGATGCTGGGGGTGCTGCTCTACGGCTTTGCAGGCGCCGTGCTCGGCGGGCTGTCGAGCCCGGGCGGTGCCGTCGTCGGCGGCTTTGCGGTCGGCGTCATCGAGAACCTCGCCGGCACCTTCATCCCCTATGTCGGCCGCGAGATGAAATTGACGTTGGCGCTGATCGTGATCGTCGCGGTGTTGATGGTGCGGCCGGCCGGCATTTTCGGGCGCGTCGTGGTGAGCCGGGTATGAGCGCGCCCGAGCCGAACGCGATCGCGCTCGAACGGCCGGCCACGGCCGGACCCGCGGCGAAGGCACTCCCCAGACCCGGGGCAGCGTGGCTGAGCAGCCGCAACCTCGCGATCGGCGCAAGCGTGCTCGCGGCTGTGGCGGCGCCCGCCCTCTTTCAGAATTTCGTCGTCTTCCAGCTGACCCTGGTCATGGTCTACGGGCTGGCGATCCTCGGTCTCAATCTGCTCACCGGCTTCAACGGCCAGTTCTCGCTGGGCCACAGCGCGTTTTACGGGATCGGCGCCTACACCGCCGCGATCCTGATGAACCAGAACTTCGACTATTACTGGACCTTGCCGTGCGCGGGTGCTGTGTGTTTTGTCGTCGGCTTTCTGTTCGGCCTGCCGGCATTGCGGTTGCAGGGGATTTACCTGGCACTCGCGACTTTTGCGCTGGCGGCGGCAATGCCGCAGATTCTGAAGTTTCAACCGCTCGAACCGTTGACCGGCGGGGTGCAGGGGATTGCCCTGTTGAAACCCGACCCGCCCGCGGGCCTGCCGCTCAACGCCGACCAGTGGCTTTATTATTTCACCCTGGCGGTATTGCTGCTCATGTTCGCGGGGGCGGCGAGCTTGGTCAAAAGCCGCACCGGGCGCGCGATCATGGCGATTCGCGACCACCCGATCGCGGCGGCGGCGATGGGGATCAACACCTCGCTGTACAAGACCGTGACCTTTGGCGTAAGCGCGCTCTACACGGGCATAGCCGGGGCGCTGGGCGCCATCGTCATCCAGTTCGTCGGGCCGGACAGCTTTCCGTTTCTGCTGTCGGTGTCGTTTCTGGTCGGGCTGGTCGTCGGCGGGGTCGGCTCAATCCCGGGAAGCTTGGTCGGGGGCGTCTTCGTGTTGTTCGTCCCGAACCTCGCCGAGCGGGTGTCGACAGGGCTGTCGGGCGCTGTCTACGGCGTGATCCTGCTGATTGTAATTTTCGTCATGCCATCGGGTGCGGCGGGGTTTGTACGGCGCGCCGCCGCGCGCCTGATCCCGGCCCGCAACTCCGGGCCACAAGTTCCAAAGGGAGGAAGCAGATGAAGGAGATTACTCGCCGGTCGATCCTCGCCGCCGCACCCGCGGCGTTGGCGCTCGCCGCGATCCCGGCGCGGGCCGCCAAGAATTACGGCCCCGGCGTCACCGACACCGAGATCAAAATCGGCAACACCGGGCCGTATAGCGGGCCGGCCTCCTCCTACGGAACGATCGCCAAATCGGAAGCCGCCTACTTTCGGCTGGTGAACGATGAGGGCGGGGTCAACGGGCGCAAGATCGATTTCATCTCCTACGACGACGCCTACAGCCCGCCGAAGACGGTCGAGCAGGTGCGCAAATTGGTCGAGCAGGACGGCGTGCTCTTGGTCATGAGCCCGCTCGGCACGCCGACCAACTCGGCGATCTGGCGCTACATGAACCAGAAAAAGGTGCCGCAGCTCTTTGTCGCGACGGGCGCCACCAAATGGAACGACCCGAAAGGCCACCCGTGGACGATGGGCTGGCAGCCCAATTACCAGAGCGAAGGGCATGCCTACGCCGCCTATATTCTGCAGAACAAGCCCGACGGCAAGGTCGCGGTGCTCTACCAGAACGACGATTTCGGCAAGGACTATCTGAAGGGGCTGAAGGACGGGCTCGGCGGCAAGGCCGGCATGGTCATCCTCGCCGCCCCCTATGAGACCACCGACCCCACCGTCGACTCCCAGATCATCAGCATGAAAGCCGCCGGCGCCGACGTTTTCGTCAATACCGGCATCCCAAAATTCGCGGCGCAGGCGATCAAGAAGGCGGCCGAGATCGACTGGAAGCCGCTCCACATCCTTAGCAGCGTTGGCAACTCCGTCGGCGCCGCCCTGAAGCCGGCTGGCCTGCAGAACGCCAAGGACATCGTCTCCGATTTTTATTTGAAGGACCCGACCGACCCGCAATGGAAGAACGACCCCGGCTATCTGCAATGGGTCGCCTTCATGGAGAAATATTATCCGGCTGGCGACAAGACGGACGTTGGCAACGTGGTCGGGCCGTCTTTCTGTCAGACCTTGGTGCAGGTGCTGAAGCAATGCGGCGACGATCTCTCTCGCGAGAATGTCATGCAGCAGGCGGCGAGCCTCAAAAACTTTACCGTGCCGATGCTGCTGCCGGGGATCGCGATCAACACCAGCCCGACCGATTTCGCCCCGATCAAGCAGATCCAGATGGCGCGGTTCGACGGCCAGCGCTGGCAATTGTTCGGGTCGCTGATCAACGGGCAAGCCCCTGCTTGAGGGCGAGCGGGTTGGGCCGCCCGCCGCGAAAACGGCGGCCCAGGAGCTACTCGGCGGCTTGCCTGATCGGCACCGGGTGAGCGACGCCCGACGGCAGTTCGAACAAATCGGCGGGCAGCCGGTCGAAATAGGCGATGATTTCAGCCGTCGCGACGACATCGGCGTATTTGGCGTGCATGTCGCACAGGCTGACGGCGTGGCTCGCTTCGCTGCGGTCGAAACA
>DATKHX010000396.1:0-3496 GCA_035510075.1 Allostellaceae bacterium | reverse complement strand
TGGATGTAGACCAGCGGCTCCAGCCGGGACGCGCCGACATAACGAACGAGGCCGAGCCACTGCGGGCTTTCGATCATCGCGCGCACGGCGGGAAGACAGGCGAGCGCCCGTCGGTCGAGCGCGATGCGCCGGGTGATTGCGTCGCCCTGCGCCTGTTGCCGCGCCGGTGCGGCGAGCTCCAACGCTTCCCGCTTGACCGCCGCGAACTGAGCTTCCGGGAGAAAGCCGCGTTTGACGACAAACCCGTCGCGGCGAAAGGCGGCCCGATCCGCGGTTGAGACGAGGGGAGCCAGCCTTTCTCGGCGCCACTCGGCCATCCGGCAGGCGAGCCGCATCCGGGCGGTGTGCAGCCCCGCGCGGTTGAGAGCCGGGCTGCCGATGATCGGGTTGTCGCGAAACGACTTCGCCCCGCTCGCCAGCGCCATCAGGTGGACGGGCGCCAACAGCCATGAGAGAGGAGCAGTTCTCAGCCCGGTCATCTAAGCATTATTGCTGACTGAAAAAAGTGCGATCCAGCCGACGCGAGATCAGCGTGGCAGGCTGCTCGCGCCCATCAGGAACTCGTCGATGGCGCGGGCGCATTGGCGGCCTTCGCGGATCGCCCATACGACCAGCGACTGGCCGCGCCGCATGTCGCCGGCGGCAAACAATTTTGGCACCGACGTGCGGTAGTCGACGGTATTGGCGGCGACATTGCCGCGCGCATCCAATGCAGCACCGGATTGGTCGATCATTCCTCGCTTTACCGGGCCCACAAAACCCATCGCCAGCAACACGAGATCGGCCTTCAATGTAAAGCCGCTGTCGGGGATCTCCTGCATCGCGAAACGCCCGTCGGGGTTCCGGACCCAGTCGACGCGCACGCATTCGAGCGCCGAGACGTGGCCGTCTTCACTCAATGCCCGCCTGGTCAACACCGCCCAGTCGCGCTCACAGCCTTCCTCCTGCGACGATGAGGTGCGCAGCTTCATTGGCCAATCGGGCCAGACGAGCGCCTTGTTTTCGCGATCGGGCGGCCGCGGCAGAATTTCCAGCTGCGTAATCGACGCCGCACGCTGGCGCACGGCGGTTCCGATGCAGTCGGAGCCGGTGTCGCCGCCGCCGATCACGAGGACGTGCTTGCCCTCGGCGGTGATCGTGCCGTCGGGGGCGGCGCGGTCCTCGCCGTCGCCGGCATTGCGCTTGTTCTGCTGCGGCAGGTAATCCATTGCGAAATGGATGCCGTCGAGCTTGCGACCTGGCACTTCGAGATCGCGCGGCATCTCGGCGCCGCCGGTCAGTGCGACGGCGTCGAATTCCCCGAGCAGCCTGTCCATCGCGACATCGGCGCCGACTTCGACCTCGGTCCGGAAAGTCACGCCCTCCGCCGCCATCTGCTCGACGCGGCGGTCGATCAGCGTCTTGTCCATCTTGAAGTCGGGAATGCCGTAGCGTAAGAGGCCGCCGATGCGGTCGGCCTTTTCAAACAAGGTGACCTTGTGGCCGGCGCGCGCCAATTGCTGGGCGCAGGCGAGCCCAGCAGGGCCCGATCCAACCACCGCGACATTTTTGCCGCTCAACCGCGCCGGCACGAGGGGCTCGATCCAGCCTTCCCGCCAGCCGCGGTCGACGATCGCGCATTCGATGGTTTTGATCGTGACCGGGCTGTCGTCGATGTTCAGGGTGCACGCCGCCTCGCAGGGCGCGGGGCAGACGCGGCCGGTGAACTCCGGGAAATTGTTGGTCGAATGCAATACCTTGAGCGCCGCCCGCCATTGGTCGCGATAGACGAGGTCGTTCCAGCTCGGGATCAGATTGTTGACCGGGCAGCCGTCATGACAGAACGGGATGCCGCAATCCATGCAGCGCGCCGCCTGCTCGCGGGTCTCGGGCGCGGGCAGCGGCTTGACAAACTCGTTCCAGCCGCGCCGCCGCGCCTCGGGCTTTTCGTATGACCGGTCGCGGCGCTCGATCTCGAGAAATCCAGTCGGTCTACCCATGCTCGGTCCTTGGCGTCTCGCCGGGCGTCCCGGTCAAGATCACTGACTTATATCGATGTTGCCCGATTCCGCGACCGGCATCAACGCCGGCGCGTTCTCGCCGCCTCATTCAATGATCTCGTCGGCACGGGCAAGTAGGGCCGGCCCCACGGTCAGGCCGAGCGCCTTGGCGGTCTTCAGGTTGATGACCAATTCGAATTTGGTCGGTTGCTGGACCGGGAGGTCGGCGGGCTTCTCGCCCTTCAGAAGCCTTCCTGCGTAAATGCCCTTGAGGTGATAGGTGGCTGTGAGGCTCGGGCCATAACTGGCGAGGCCGCCGACGCGGGCGAAATCGCGCTGCAACGCGATTGCCGGAACCCCATGGCGCAAGGCCAATGCCGCGATCTCGGACCTGAAAGCGCTCTGGGGGAGCACGAGGCCATTGGCATTCATCCGACGGAGGGTCCCGAAAGCACCATCCAGCTCGCTTTTCGCGCGGACCTTTAGACTGATGATTTCCACCCGTTTGGCCCGTCCCGCCGCCTGCCCAGCGTCGACAAAAGGCTGCGCGTCACGGCTATCCGGATCGACCAGCAGCGCCATCACCCGCGCTTGCGGAACCAATGCCAACAGCAGCTCCAGCAGTTTGGGTGTCAGCTCGACCCACAACATGGCGACGCCCGTGAGATTTCCGCCCGGCCGGGCGAGGCTCTGGACCAGACCGACCGCAACCGGGTCGCTCGAGGAATGGAATACGATCGGGATCGTCGAGGTGGCATCTTTTGCAGCAAACGACGCTGGATCGCCACCTTGTGTCACAATCACGTCGACCTTGCGGCTGACGAGATCGGCCGCCAATGCGGGCAGCCGATCAAGATGGCCCTCGGCGGCCCGGGTGTATTCGATTGTAACGTTTCGACCCTCGACGTAGCCGGTTTCGCCGAGCCCCTTGCGGAAAGCGGCGAGTTCCAACTCGATTTGGGCGCTAGCGCTGGGGCTGAAGCCGCCGAGGATGCCGATCACCGGCATCGCCTTCTGCTGTGCAGCAGCGGCCAGCGGGCGGACGGCCGCGACGCCGGCAAGAAGCGCGAGGAGCTTGCGCCGCCTCATTCGAGGGCCTCGTCGGCGCGCAGGACGAAATCGGCGGGCAAGCTCAGGCCGAGCGCTTTCGCGGTCTTCAGGTTGACGACCAGCTCGAGGCGCAGCGGCTGCTCGACGGGCAAATCGGCGGGTTTTGCGCCCTTGAGGATCTTGTCGATGAAGCGCGCTGCCAGACGGGAGCCCTCCCCCGCCGCGTTGGAGTAGGACATCAGCCCGCCCGCGCCGGCAAACGGCCCGTTGGGCGACACTGCCGGGATCCGGTCACGCAAGGCGAGTTGGGCGGCATGGGTGAGCGGGAGGCTCGGCTGGACGATCACCGCCCCGACCTTTTTGCCGACCATTGCCGGGAACGCGGCGTCGAGCGAGGCGCCGGCGGTGATCTCGACCGGCACGATCTCGACTCCCTGCGCTTTGCCGACGCGGTCGATTTGCGCAAG
>DATKHX010000395.1:0-14823 GCA_035510075.1 Allostellaceae bacterium | reverse complement strand
CTACGTTCCCTACACCGGCCAGACCAATGATGCGGGCATGCTCGCGTGGAACCGCGAGGCGGACTACTTTTTGCAGATGATCAAGGACCAATTCGACACGCTCTATCGCGAAGGCGCCGAAAACGGGCGGGTGATGTGCCTGGCGCTACACCCCCACAATATCGGCCGGCCGAATGCTGCAAAGCACCTCGACGAGGCGCTCCGCTATATCCTCGGCCATGACGGTGTCTGGAGCACAACCGCCGACGACATCGCCGAATATTACATCGCTAACTACTACGATCACGTGTCGTCCTGGATTGCGGAACGCAAGGGGCAGCCATAGGCGGCATGCAGCCACGGCTGTCCGGCTTAGGTCGCTATATCCTATTGAACGGCCATTCCCGCGAAGGCGGGAACCGGAGGGCGAGCGACTTCACGGTTCCCCTCCACCTCCGTTTGCGCGAGGGCGGCGAGAGATGGTGCAACCTAATCGGCCTGAAGGCGGGCATAGTGCCCGACCAGCGGGTATCGCGGCCGCGCTTCGTCTTGCAAGCCCGGCCGGCGGTTGGTGTAGGAGGGAAGCACCAGACATGCAAACCTACGATTACATTGTCGTCGGCGCCGGGTCAGCGGGTGCGGCCGTGGCGAATCGGCTGTCGGCAGACCCGCGCCACAAGGTGCTGCTGCTCGAAGCGGGGCGCGCGAGCCACCCCTGGTCTCCGATCCCGATCGGGATGGCCCGGCTGATCGCCAATCCCGCGGCCAACTGGCTCTACTCCGCCGAACCCGAGGCGAGCACCAATGGCCGCAGGATCCCGGTGCCGCGCGGCAAATTGCTCGGCGGCTCCAGCTCGATCAACGGAATGGTGTTTGTGCGCGGCCAGGCCCAGGACTTCGATACCTGGGCGCAGATGGGCAACCGCGGCTGGAGCTACACCGAGGTCCTGCCGTTCTTCAAACGCATGGAAAGCTATGCCGGCGCTGGCGACGACGCTTTGCGCGGACGCGACGGCCCGCTGCGCGTCACTAATCCGGAACCCAGCGATCCGCTCTTTGCCACGATCATCAAGGCGGCGGCGCAGGTCGGCATCCGGCACAACCCGGACTACAACGGCGCCAGTCAGGAAGGCGTCGCGATGAGCCAGGCTACGATCTCCGCCGGCCGCCGCATGAGCACGGCCCGCTGCTATCTGGACCCGATCCGCAAGCGCCGGAACCTGCGTATCGAGACCGAGGCCTTGACCCTGGGGCTGATGCTCGACGACAAGCGCTGCACCGGGGTGCGTTACTCAGTCGCCGGCGAGGTGCGCGAGGCCCGGTCGGGGCGCGAGGTCGTCGTCAGCGCCGGTACATTCAACTCGCCGCAATTGCTCGAACTGTCCGGCATCGGCCAACCCGAACGGCTGAGCAATCTCGGCATCGAGGTGCGCCACGCGCTGCCCGGCGTCGGCGAGAACCTCCGCGACCATTACGTGCCGCGGACCCGCTGGCTGATCGGCAAAAAGGGCATCGCGTTCAACGACCGGTTGCGTGGCCTCGGCCTGGTGCATCAGACGATGCGTTACGCGGTGTTGCGGCAGGGCCTGCTGGCGATGACGGGCGCGCCGCTCCGCGCGTTCGTATGCTCGCGCGAGGGCCTGGAGGCGCCGGACCTGATGCTCGGCTGGATCCCGATGCTGACCGAACCCGGCCCCAGAGGACCGAGGATTTCCCGCCAGTCGGGCGTGACCCTCTATGCCCACCCAATGCGCCCCGAGAGCAAAGGTCAGGTTCACATCACTGCGGCCGATCCGCGCCGGCCGCCGGCGATCAACTTCAATTTTCTATCGTCGCCGCCCGACGCGGAGTTGACGGTGCGCGCGGTCCGCATCGCCCGCGCGATCATGACCGCCCCTGCGATCGCCCCCTTTCAGATGAGCGAAGTCGTCCCGGGCGCCGATCGGACTACCGATGACGAAATCCTCGACTGGGTGAAGAAGGCGGCGGAAACCACCTACCACCCGGTGGGCACGTGCAAGATGGGCTCCGACTCGATGGCGGTCGTCGATGCCCAGCTTCGCGTCCATGGCATTGCCGGGCTGCGGGTCGCCGACGCCTCGATCATGCCGACCTTGACGTCCGGCAACACCAATGCGCCCTCGATTATGATCGGCGAAAAGGCGGCGGACATGGTGCTGAACGCCACCTGACCTCCTTTGTATCAAATTGCGCTATTTTCGCGTCCGCATGCAAGCGGGGGTCCGGGGCCGCCGCTCGCCTGCACCTGCGTTCCGGTCCGGAAAAATCCCGGGCAAAAGAAAGGCGGGTAGGTGAGGCCCCCAGCAGCGACTCCATCGTCTTGCCGGGCCAAGCCTGGCCAAGACGAAAAAGGATGCACGGCGCTAATGACCCTGCCACGGCGGAGGCGCGGTAGGCTGGCACAGAAGGCGCCCGGTAGGCGCTCAGTAATGCGTGACCCACGGGCTGTTCAGCGCGTCCTCGATGCGGCGGTGGCGGGACTTTATGACATCGGCTGGGACCGCGCCGACAAAGGCGTAGAACGTCTTTGTGCGGATCGCGTCGACGACCCGCTCGCCAACCCGCTGCGGATCGAGGCCCGTCCGGGCGAGGCGCTCGGCGAGCACCGTCTCGTCGCTGGTGTGCACCTGTGGGCCACCCAGATGGTCTGGGCGGTTGCGGGCGCCGCGCGCGATATTGGTGGCGATCGGGCCGGGGCACAGCACCGAGACGCCGACCGTGCTGCCTTCCAGCTCGTGCTCCAGTGCCTCGGATAGCGAAAGCGCAGCGTATTTGCTCATCGAATACGGCCCCTGGTTGGTGCCGCGGCGGTTCTGAAAGCCGGCGACCGACGCCGTGTTGACGACATGCCCTTCCTCGCCGTGCTTCAGGATGGCGGGCACAAAATAGCGGATGCCGTGAATGATCCCCCAGATGTTTACGCCGATCACGAATTCCCAGTCGCCGGGCGGCAAGTCGACGAGTTGGGTCCCGTGCATCGGCACGCCGGCATTATTGCAGGCGATGTGCAGCTTGCCGAAGGCGCGCTCGGCTTCCGCCAGTGCATCGATGACTGATCGCTCCAGCGTCACGTCGACCCGCATCGGCATGACCCGCTTGTTGGTGCCGGAGAGGCCGTGCGCCGCCGCCTCGACCGCATCCTTCTGGATATCGGCCATGACGACATTGGCGCCCGCCTCGGCGAGCGCCGTCGCAATCGCGAGGCCGATGCCGGAAGCTGCGCCGGTGACGATTGCGGTCTTGCCGGAGATGTCCTGCATTCGCGGGGTCCCTTGCGAAATTTTTATCGGGCGTCACGCGGTCAACCGACGGCGGCGCGGAAGACGCGCATGTAATTGCCGCCGGCGATCTTGCCGGCTTCTGCGGCGGTGAAGCCGCCGCGCAGCATCGCGGCGACCAGGTGCACCCACCTCGTGTAATCCTCGAGGCAGCCCCGCGCATCAAACTGGTCGGTGCCGATGCTGACATGATCGACGCCGACGATCTCTGCCATCTCCTTGAGGCCGTCGACATATCGCTCGAGGCTCGGAAAGAAGTGCCAGATGCCGATCGAACCGCCGGTCTCGGCGATCGCCCGCGCATAATCGGCGCCGATCTGCCGGCCCGTGAGCGGCGTCGGCCCCATCGCGGGGGACCCCAGCACCGCCGTGTGCGACAACAGCAGCGGCCGGGTCGCGATCTTGACGGCCTGCATCGCCATGTCTTCGGTCGCGTGGGCGATATCGCAGACAAAGCCGATCCGGTGGCAGGCGCGGATCACCTCGGCGCCAAAATCGGTCAGGCCGCGATGCGTGATCGGGCCGGTCTGAAAGTCGCCGATGTCGGTCGGCGTGTAATGCACGAGCTGAACATGCCGGATGCCGCGCCGGTGCGCTTCCTCCAGCCGTTCGAGCTTCCCATCGAGGAAGTCGAGCCCCTCGACATCGGCGATAATCGCGGGCTCTGCCGCCCGGTGCGCGGTTTCGAGATCGGCCGCGCAAAGCGCGCGGCGCACGCCGTGACGGGCGACCAGCTCGTCCATCCAGGCAAGGCGGCCCTGGTGGTGACGGTATAGCTCGCCCGGCTTCGGCGTCCGAACAGCGCGGAGCGCGCCTTCGGCAGTGCGGCCGAGCACCGGCCAGTCCGGCACGTCGGCGAGGCAAGCGGCCGCCAGCGATCCCGCTCGCATCGCGTCAGCGAGATCGTCGCTCGGCGGCGCCTTCGAGGTGATCCCGGTGTTGCCGCCGTGGCTATGGACATCGACCGAAATCGAGCGGCGCAGCACGGCGAGCGCGGCGGCTGTGGTCTCGGCGGTCCGGGCCGCTTGCGCCGAACCGCGCGGTCCCGCCGCGCCGGCCAGCATTGCGCCGACGGAGGGCAGGGGCGTGCGCCAGATCCAGGGTTGAGGTGTCGCCGCATGGCCGTGACCGCAACAATCCATCGCGTCCTCCTCCCGAACTCGGGCGACTTGGCCTGTCGCTACAGGCCGATGTGGCGCAGCCGATAGAAGCCCGACGCGGTGCCGGCGAACAGGTCGCTCTTTTCCGAGGGCGGGGCGCCGCTCGCGAGGCGCTTGAACGCGTTCCACAGCACCGGATAGCTGCAGGCGCCCTTGTCGACCGGGAAGTTGCTCTCGAACATGCAGCGGTTGGCGCCGAACGCCTCGAGGCAGGTTTCGACATAGGGCCGCCAGGCATTGGCCAATTCGCCCGATGACGGCGGCAATGGAGCGAGGTGGAAATCGAAGGCGTTGACGATCATCGCTAGCCCGCCGAGCTTCACATAGACGTTCGGGCAGGCGGCAAGAGCCCTGATGTCGGCGCGCCAGAGGGAAAACACCTCGTCGCGCTTATAGGGCCCGACCCCGAGCGGGCCGCCGAAATGGTTGAGGACGATCTTCACCTCCGGGGATTCGCGCGCCACCTCGGTCAGGGTCTTGATCTGCGGGTGATAGATCCATGCCTCGAAGGTCAGGTCGTGCGCCGGCAGCCGCTTGAGGCCGCGGCGGAAAGCCGGGTCGTCCATCAGCCCCGGCGGCGGCACATAGGACGAGCCGCCGACGATTGCCGGGTCGTGCGCGGCAATCTGCCGGATGCCGCGAAATCGCCCACCGGCAGCCTCGATCTGCGCTTCGAGCACCGCGTCGACATTGGCCAGCCGCAGATCGGCGAAGCTGACGATCCCGGCGCAGATCTTGGCCTTCGTACCGCGCCGGTCGGCTTCCTCGGCGGTCCTCCGGGCGAACTCGCTCTCGCCGACCGCCCGCATCTCCTCGGGTCCGCTGGTGCGATAGCCCGAGCCGCATTGGATGAACACGGTCGCGACAATGTTGTGACCCGAACCCAAATCGGCCAAGAGCTCGTCCAGCAGATAGCGGCTGCCGAGGTGATCCCACAGATGATGATGTGGGTCGACGATCGGCAATTCGGGCTCGAGGATCTCCTCCTCGAGCTTGCCGAGCCATTCCGGGTTGGGGAGCGGGCGAGGGTAGGCGCGGGCTTCGACGGGCATGGCGTCCTCCTTTTTATTCTCCCCCCTTATAAACCGTTGCGGGGCCTGTCACGCCTCCAATGCGCCGCGCAGGATGTCGCGCGCTGGCGGGCTGCCGTCGAGCGACCGCACGGTCCGCCGCCTGATTTTCCAACGGGCCTCGGCGCGCACGAACTCCCAGCGGTTTGCCGCGACGCGGTGCACGTGAAATCCCTGGGATGACCCGTGATTGGGAACCTCGACCACCGGGCCGACGCGGTCCGGCACGAGGATCTGGATGTAGGAGATCGCAAACGCGGTGTCCCCTGCGACCCGCACATAGGGCAAACCGGCAAAATGCGCGATCCCCTGCTCCATCGCCCGGTGGTGCTCGGCGCTTATCGACGTCGCGGCGATCGCCGCCGGCCCGCTCGGCCGCGGGAATTCGGCGCCGCGGTCGAAAACGCCGTCCCCGGTCCATACCGAAGCGGTGTACTCGCCGGCGCCGGTGTCGGCGCTCGGCGGATGGGTGGCGATCAAGTTGTAGATGTCGAGGCGGTCCTCGATCATGCGGAGCCGCTGTTCGAGCGCGCCGCCGTCGCTGTCATCGTATGCCATCTCTTATCTCCTCATCGCCGGCAGGCCCAATCCTAATCGACAAGACAAGGCGATGGCTCGCGCCGAAATCCGCGGTCATCCTGAGCTGTCGCTGCGGCGGATCGCATCGGCTCCCCGCGGTACTGCGCAGGTTCGGACTATCCCGCCGACAACCTGTCTCTCCACACCAGAGCCCGATTCCTTCGGAGCGTTGTTGCGTCTCCCTAATTCCGGCCTTTTCCTAATCAACCCCACCGGTCGTTGCGCCTCGATGAAGCGATCGTGGGGTCACGGTGGCGACCATCCCGTTCTAATCCGAAGCCTTCGCGCGCGGGGCCAGGATGCTGCGCACCGCCCTCGGCGCCGCGGCGCCAGCCTTCGCCACCGGCTCAAGAAGATAATCCAGAGGCACGACTTCACGTCGATGCGCGAGACCGTCAACGCGCTCGAAGCCTGGTTCGGGAGCCTCCAATGCCGCGCTTGCGGCCGGCGCGAAGCTCCGTGCGAGCTTGATCAAAGATCGGGTTCTGGGCGTCCACGAAGCGCCGCAGATTGTAAGGATCGGACATCCCTCTTATCCCGCATCGTCGACGATTTACGTGTCAGATGGGGCGGGGGCGGCATTTTGGCCGGGCGAAAAGGATCCGGCTGCCCGCGCGGAGACCCGCACGCGATCGGCAAATGCCAGCCATGCAGGCCGGGTCCGGTCTTGTTGCCGGGCCGGCGCCGGCGTAACACACCCGCCAACGACGCGGCGGACGCTGCCATGGGAGGAACGACGGCCTTGCACGACAAACTCGCTGATTGCGCCGGTGCGCGCCTGCCATACGCTCGTGCTCGGTAACCCGTCCGTCGGATGACAACGGCATCGCGTGCCGGCCGCGCGCCGGGTAGTGCTGCGACGGTCGAAACGCGCCGCTCGTGGGTAGTCGCCGGTAGTGCCCTCGGCATTCTGTCCGTCTCGTTCGGCGCGCCGACGATCACCATCGTGGCGCTCAAGCCGATCGCCGCCACCTTTGGCGATGCCCGCACCGTGCCGGCGCTGTGCGCGGCGCTCGCCTGGCTCGGCTCGGGGGTCGGCGGGATTGCGATGGGCCAGATTGCCGAGCGGGTGGGCGTGCGCTGGACGGTGATGTTCGGGGCGCTGATGATCGCCATCGGCCTGATGCTGTCGAGCCTCGGCGATCGCCTCGATCTCTATGTGGGCCATGGGCTGTTCATGGGCCTGCTCGGCAATGCCGGGCTCAACGCGCCGCTCTACGTCTATGTCGCGCGCTGGTTCGACCGGCGCCGCGGCACCGCGCTGGCGCTGATCGCGAGCGGCCAAGCCGCCGCCGGCACGATCTGGGCGCCGCTCTTCGGCCACATCCTCGGGTGGATCGGCTGGCAGCGCACGATGCAACTTTATGCGCTGTTTGCGGTGGTCGCGATCTTGCCGGTCGCTTTCCTTGTTCTCGGGAGCCCGCCGAAGACCGGGGCCGCCGGCGGCGGTGGCCTGGCCGAGCCGGCGCGCGGCGCACCGGTGCTCGGGCTCAAACCGCGGACGGCGCTCGGCCTCTTATGCCTGGCGAGCTTTTTGTGCTGCGTCCCGATGGCGATGCCGCAAGGGCACCTGGTCGCATTCTGCAGCGATGTCGGCATTCCGTTGACCCAGGGCAGCGCGATGCTGTCGCTCTTGCTGGCCTGCGCGTTCGCCGGCCGCCAATTCTGGGGTTTTGTCGCCGACCGCTTTGGCGGCTTGCGGGCCGTGCTGGCGGGCTCGGCCTGCCAGGCGGCGGCGATGACCGGCTTCCTCTTGACCCAGAACGAGGCCGGGCTGTTTGTCGTTTCCGCCGGTTTCGGCCTCGGGTTCAGCGGCATCATCCCGGCCTATGTGCTGGCGATCCGCGAATTGTTTCCGGCGAGCGAAGCGTCGTGGCGGATACCGACTCTGTTGTTGTGCAGCGGCTCGGGAATGGCCGCGGGCGGCTGGATGGCCGGCGCGATCTACGATCATGTCGGCTTTTATGCCGCGGCCTTTGCCGCCGGCATCCTCTTCAACCTCGCCAATCTGATGGTGATCGGCGCGCTCGTCCTCCGCCAGAGCCGATTTCGATCGCCCATCCTCGCACGAGCATAGCCGCTCGGCGTCGTCGCCCCTCGGCCCGACCGTTCCCGCCAGGCCGCGGAGCGGGTCGCGATCACAGCTCGCGCGTGCGGCGCGCCATCGCGTCGTCCCATAAGGTGGTGCGGTCGCCGTCGAAGATCAGCTTCGGGTCGCCAGTCGTCGTAAACCAGTCGTGCCTGGCGATTTCAGCTTCCAGCTGGCCCGGCCCCCAGCCGGCATAGCCAAAGGCAAAGAGCGCCTTCTTCGGCCCCTTATGATGGCCGATGTCGCGCAGGATCTGCTTGTCCGCGGTCATCGCCACGACGGTGCCGACGTTGAGGGTGTCGGCGCGGCGGTAATCGGGGCTGTGCACGACAAAGCCGAGCTCCGGCTGCACCGGGCCGCCGGCGAACACCTGCAGAGTGCCTTCCGCACCTTGATCGTGATCGCCGGCTGCCTCCAGCAGGCTCTCGACCGAGCGTTCCTCGATCGGACGGTTCAAAACGATGCCGAAGGCGCCGGTGTCGTCCTGGCGCAGCAGCAGGATGACCGTGCGAGAAAACCGCGGGTCGCCGATCGTCGGCGCCGCAATCAGCAGCTGGCCGGAGAGCGAGCCGCTGTCGGCCTGCCCGCCCGGCGAAGCGCCGAGCGACAGCACCGCCGCGAACAACGCTGCGGCGAGCCGCGGCAGAGAGCGCTGCGACATTCGGGCAAAGGCCATCGGCGCAGCTTACATCCTTGCTCGCCGGCTCGGGAAGCGGTGCTAAGATCGCGCGGTGGCGGTGAAGCGGGAAGGGAGGGCGGTCGGCAGATGGCAGATCATACCTGGATCATTGCCACCGTCGTCGGAAGCGGCGAGCGCGGCTTTGCCGGCGACGGCGGCCCGGCGGCCCAGGCCAGCCTGATCGAGCCGAACGGGCTCGGCTTCGACCCCGGGCAGCGGCAGCTGTTCATCGCCGATGTCGCCGATCATCGCGTGCGGGTCGTCGACCTCGCGGCGGGCACGATCGCGACCTTCGCCGGTTGGCCCTCGAGCCCTGAGCTCGTCGATGGCTGACATCGACTGGCAATTCACCTTTGTCCTGCTGGTCAACGGAGTGCTGATCGGGCTGATGTATTCGCTGATCGCGCTCGGTTTCGTGCTGATCTACAAGGCAACCGACGCGATCAATTTCGCCCAGGGCGAATTCGTCATGTTCGCGGGCTTTATCGCCGCCGCGGCGGGCGACCTCGCCGGCCTGCCGTTCTGGGCGGCGGCGTTGCTGGCGATATTCGGCATGGTGGCGCTGGGCTTTGGCCTCGAGCGCGTCGTCTTGCGGCCGTTGATCGGCCGGCCGATCATCTCGGTGATCATGGCGACGATCGGGCTCGCCGCGGTGCTCAGAGGGTCGGCGGTGCTGGCCTTTGGCGCCGGCACGCGGGCGATCGCGATGCCGGTCGGCGATCTGCCGATCGTCTTGGGGCCGCTCAACCTGCCGCCGGTGCAGCTCGTCGGTGCCGGGGTCAGCCTGGTTTTTCTCGCTGGGTTTACCTGGTTTTTTCTAAAGAGCCGGATCGGGGTCGCGATGCGCGCCGTCGCCGACAATCAGCAGGTGGCGATGGCGATGGGCATCAACGTCCAGCGCTACTTTGCGCTCGCCTGGGCGATGGCAGGCGTGGTCTCGGCCCTGGGCGGCATCGTCTGGGGGGCGATGCTGGGGGTCGACAACCAATTGGCGCTGGTCGGGCTCAAGGTGTTTCCGGTGGTGATTTTGGGCGGGCTCGACTCGATCGTCGGCGCCGTCATCGGCGGCCTCGTCATCGGCATCACCGAGAATTTGGCGGCTGGCTATCTCGACCCCTATGTCGGTGGCGGGACCAAGGATTTCGTGCCCTACGTGCTGATGATCGCGGTCTTGATGATCCGGCCCGAAGGCATGTTCGGCCGCCGTCGCATCGAGCGCGTGTGATCGTGATGCTGGCCTACTTGGCTGTCTCGGCGACCGCCCTCACCCACCCGGCTCAAGGAGCCTGGTCCCCCCTCTCCCGCAATGCGGGAGAGGGGGCCGAGCGCAGCGAGGCGGGCGAGGGTGATGCCGTCCTCCGCGGGTCGGGAATTTAGAATGTTCCACCGCGAAGCCGGGGTGTTCAAAACGAGCTACGCCGCCGACATGGCGCTTTACCCATTGCCGATCGCGCAATGGGCGGTGGCGGCGGTGGCGGCATTGTTCATCCTCGCCGCGCCATTGACCTTCAGCGAATATTACATCTCGATTTTGAACCTGATCCTGATCGCAGTCGTCGGCGCGCTCGGGCTCAACATCCTGGTCGGCTATACCGGGCAGGTGTCGATCGGCCACGGCGCCTTCATGTCGGTCGGCGCCTATACCGCGGCTAATCTGATCACCCGGCTCGGCGCGCCGTTCTGGATCGCGATCCCGGCGGGCGGGCTGATGGCGGCGGCAATCGGCATCGTCGTCGGCATACCCTCACTGCGCATCAAGGGCATTTACCTCGCGATCGCGACCCTTGCGGCGCAGCTGATCATCGAGTGGACGATCAACCACGTCCAATGGATCTCGGGCGGCGTGCAATCCTCGATCGCGATCCCGCGCCCGTCGGTGTTCGGCATCGTGCTCAAGCACGAAACGCAGATCTATCTGTTCTTGATGTTCTTTGTCGTCCTGGCGTTGGTCGGCACCCTCAACCTGGTGCGCAGCCGCATCGGCCGCGCCTTTGTCGCGATCCGCGACCAGGACATCGCCGCCGAGATCATCGGCATCGACATCTTCCGCTACAAGCTCTACGCGTTTGCGATTTCGTCGTTTTATGCGGGCGTCGCCGGAGTTCTCGAAAGCTATTACCTCGGCATCGCCAATTACGAGCAGTTTCAGATCGACGTGTCGATCGATTACTTGGCGATGGTGATCATCGGCGGGCTCGGCTCGGTGCTGGGCTCGGTGTTCGGGGCGATCTTCGTCACCTTGCTGCCGATAGCGACCCGCTGGTTTCTCGACTCGTTTGGCGGCGTCATCTTTTCGAATGCAGATCTGCTCAACGTCGTCCCCAACCTGAGGCTCGTGATCTTCGGCGTGCTGATCATCTTTTTCCTGGTGGTCGAGCCGGAGGGGTTGAACCGGCTATGGCGCAACATCCGCAACTACTTTCGGGTGTGGCCTTTTTCTTATTGATCATTAATACAACCAAGGGAGGAGCAACGATGACAAAACTTCGGAGGGGCATGTGGGGGCTGGCGGCCGCCGCCATGGCTGGGCTCGGGCTCACCGCCGCAGCACTGGCGCAGCCCAAGGAATTGCTGATCGGCGACCAGTGCGACCGCACCGGCCCGACCCAGATCGTCGGCACGGTGCTGTGCCCGGCGATGCAGGATTACTACAAGCTGGTCAACGCGCAGGGCGGCATCGACGGCTGGACAGTGCGTGGCGACGAGATCGACAACTCATACAAGGTTCCGCAGGGCATCGAGGCCTACGAGCGGCAAAAGCAAATGGGCGTCGTGATGATGACGCTTTACGGCACGCCGCAAACCGTGGCGCTGAACCAGCGGCTCGAGCAGGACAAGATGCCGACGACCTCGCCCGGTTTCGGCATCGCCGCCGCGGCCGACGGCACCCGCTATCCCTATCTGTTCCCGATCGCCGCGACCTATTGGTCGCAGGCCGCCGGTGCGGTCAAGTTCGCCAAGGACAAACTGGGCGGCAGCCTCAAAGGCAAAAAGATCGCCTATGTCTATTACGACAATCCCGCCGGCAAGGAGCCGATGCCGATTATCGATGCGCTCCAGAAATCCGAAGGGTTCGAGCTGCGGACTTTTGCCGTGCCGCCGCCGGGTGTCGAGCTGGGGGCGCAGATCCTCGACATCACCCAGCGCTTCCATCCCGACTTTGTGATCGCCCACCTGTTCGGGCGCTCGCCCTCGGTGATGATCAAGGGGTTGAAGAGTGCCGGCTACCCGCTCTCGAAGGTCATCGGGCTGGTGTGGGCCTCGGCCGAGGCCGACATCCTAGCGGCCGGCGGCTGGGGTGTCGCCGAGGGCTACAATACTCTGCAATTCGCCGGCGCCGGCGACGACTACCCGGTGCGCCAGCAGATCAAGGCGATGTACCAAAAGGAAGGCAAGGCCGCGCCCAAAGAGATGGCCGACACGGTCATCTACAACCGCGGCCTGCTGCAGGCGGCGGTCCAAATCGAGGGATTGAAGAACGCGCTCAAGATCAGCGGCGGCCAGAAGCCGACCGGCCCGCAGATAAAGGAGGGCCTCGAGCAGATCCACGACTTCACTTTGGGCGGCCTTGTCCCGCCGTTGCAAATCACGCCGACCGATCACGAAGGCGGCGGCTGGGTCCAGGTGTTCCAGGTTCACGGCGGCAAGTTCGTCAAGGAGACCGACTGGTTCCGCGCCTACCGTGATGTCGTCGAAAATGCGGTCAAGACCGCCGAGTAACCGGCTCCAAGAGGATTGCAATGAGGCTGCGGACCCAGACTAATCGCCGTCGCCGCCGGGAAAGCGGGGGTCCACGGCAACCGCCTCGGCGCTCGCCGCTTCCTGTTCAACCCAAGGGCAGGTTGTGGGTTCCCGCTTTCGCGGGAATGACGGATCAGCAAGATGCTCGGCTCGACCGGTTGTCGACCAGGTCCTGACCGGGATCGCCCGATGCTCACGCTCAACAACATCGAGGTCGTCTATGACGGCGTGATCCTGGTGCTGAAGGGCGTCTCGCTCAATGTCGAGGAGGGCCGCATCACCACCCTGCTCGGCGCCAACGGGGCGGGCAAGACGACGACGTTGAAGGCGATATCGGGCCTCTTGCGCAGCGAGCGCGGCGAGGTGACCAAGGGCACCGTCGAGCTCGACGGGCAGCGGCTCGACCGGCTGGCGCCGCACGACGTCGTCCGCCGCGGTGTCGCCCAGGTGTTCGAAGGGCGGCGGGTTTTCGAAAACCTGACGGTCGAGGAAAACCTCGTCGCCGGCGCCCACACCCGCGGCGATTTCGGCCGGGTGCGGCAAGCGATCGACGGTGTCTTCGACACCTTCCCGCTGCTCAAGGAGCGCCGCCACCAACCCTCGGGCTATCTCTCGGGCGGCGAGCAGCAGATGCTGGTGATCGGCCGCGCGCTGATGTGTGAGCCCAAGGTGATCCTGCTCGACGAGCCGTCGCTGGGCCTCGCACCACTGCTCGTCAGCGAGATTTTCGGCATCATCCGCCGGCTGCGCGAGGAGCGTGGGCTGACCGTGCTGTTGGTCGAGCAGAACGCGGCCCTGGCGCTCGACATCGCCGATCACGGCTACGTCATGGAAAACGGCCGCATCGTGCTCGAAGGCCCGGCCGACGCGTTGCGCCGGAACTCCGACATCAAGGAATTCTATCTCGGCCTCAACGAAGCCGGGGCGCGCAAATCCTACCGCGACCTCAAGCACTACAAGCGCCGCAAACGCTGGCTGTCTTAGTGAACGGCGGCGCTACCGACACAACCGCGCCTCGCTGGAGGATCGCTTACCGCTACGCAGTTACCGGGGGCGTGCCGGTACGCTCGCTCTGGGTCGCGGTGATTGTCGGGACCATCCTCAACCTGATCAACCAGGGCGACAGACTCTTCTCGGGACAGTCCTTCGATATCGCGAAGCTGGCGCTGACCTACGTCATACCGTATTTCGTCAGCACCTACGGCGCGGTGTCGTTCCGGCTCCGCGCGGATCGAGATGGCGGGACGCACCCGAGCTGATCACAGGAGGCGCAGCATGGCGGCGAGCACGCCGACGACACTCCCCCGCATCGCCGTGATCGGGACCGGGGGCACGATCTCCTCGCTCGGGGCGTCGAGCCTCGACGTGCTCGACTATCCCGATTTCGGGCAGAAGCTTTCCGCTGCGGCGTTGCTCGACCGGTTTCCGGAGACGCGGCTCGTCGCCGACCCGGTTCCGATCACGGTTCGCCAGGTCGGCAGCACCGAGATCGGCCCCCGGGAATGGCTCGAATTGCGGGCCTTAATCCACAAGATTGCGCGTGACGAGCCCGCCACCGCCGGCTTTGTTATCACCCATGGCACCGCGACCCTGGAAGAGACCGCGTTTTTTCTGAACCTCACTCTAAGGGTCAGCCAGCCGGTGGTGCTGGTCGGGGCGCAGCGTCCGGCAAGCGCGCTCGGCACCGATGCCGGCATGAACCTGGTCAACGCGCTGCGCGTCGCCGGTTCGCCCGAGGCGCGCGGCAAGGGCGTGCTCGTGCTGCTCAACGACGAGATCAACGCCGCGCGCGACGTCGTCAAAACCTCGACCTACCGGCTGCAAACCTTTCGCTCGCTCGATTTCGGTGCGCTCGGCCATGTCGACGGCGACGGTGTGCATTTCTATCGCGCAGCGCTCGGCGCCCATATGCCCGACGGGCCGTTCGCGCGCAGCGAGCTCGCTGAGCCGCTGCCGCGGGTCGACATCGTCTATTCCTATGCCGGCGGCGATGGCGCGTTGGTCGATGCCGCGGTCGCCGCCGGTGCGCGTGGCCTCGTCTCGGCCGGGTTCGCGCCGGGCAGCCCGACACCGGACCAGCGCACCGCGTTCGAGCGCGCCGCCAGGGCGGGCGTCGTCGTCGTGCAATGCACCCGCGCGGCCAGCGGCCGGGTCGCCCCGCGCCGTCGCCTGCGCGACAGCGGCATCGTCGCCGGCGAGGATCTGAGCCCGCAAAAGGCCCGCATCC